>JAJDWI010000116.1 GCA_022825665.1 Candidatus Poribacteria bacterium | reverse complement strand
GCCGAGAGGCTAAACGCCTGTGGATAACGTGTTAGACTACACTTTGTAGCAGTGTTAGATGAAGCAGGAAACGTCAGTTAGAGGCAAACTCTAATGTAAGAACGAAGAACCCCAAGTCTTTAGGCTTGGGAGTATGTCAGTCCAATTTCATATTCCTACATTGAGTTGTGTTATTTCTTATTGCACCTGATTCCCTGTCTTCAAATACGCACTCAAAGACAGAATTTTGACCTAAAAAATAAAAAATACTCATTTTTTAAACCGTTTCCTATTTTACAAAAGATATTACGGGGCACACACCCCATGAGTCTTCAACACAAAAAACAGAAGGATCAAGCAGAGATTCTAAACGCACTATTTCTGTTGCATTTTCTCCAGATGGAAAAACCTTTGTAAATTCGTACAATACGGAAATACATATAAGAAATTCAGAATGTGGTGAAATTCAAACAGTTATTACAGGAGCAAGCGAAAACGTGCGTATAGTGACGTTTTCACAGGACAGCAAAATAATCGCAAGTGGTGGAAATTCACCAAAAACACAATTATGGGATACACATCATGGGAGATTCCTCGGATCCTACCCAGGACATAAGGAATGTGTATCTACCTTGGATTTTTCCCCTGATGGTTGCTTACTTGCGAGTGGAGGTGCGGACAATTCTATCTGTTTGTGGGAAGTCAGGAAAGGAGAACTATACATTATTGGTGACGAAATAAACACACTTACTGAACATACGGATGTTGTATCTTCTGTTACGTTTTCACCTGATGGTAATATCCTTGCCAGTGGGAGTCATGACAGCACAGTCAGATTGTGGGATGTCAAAACTGGAAATCTTATGAAAACCTTAAATGGACACGCGGGGAGTGTAAATGACGTAGTATATTCACCTGATGGAAGTATCATTGCCAGTGGAAGTAGTGATGGAAAGATACGGATATGGGACAGTCAAGCCGGTGAACAACTGAAAATCCTAAATGGACAATCTCAGAATATCACATCTGTTGCGTTTTCCCCAAACGGTAGTATTATTATAGGTGGAATCAATGGACCGATATACTTCTGGGACGTGCAGACAGGAAAACTACTGGAAACCTATAACGGACACACAGATGTTGTAGATAGTCTCGCATTTTCAACAGATAGCAAAACACTTGTCAGTGGTAGTTATGATGGCACAGTCCTCTTGTGGGAAATTTTTCTTTAATACTTAATCCTTAGTCATAATATCAGATTTCTTTATATGAATTTACCTTATAGTGAAATCCAAAAATATGTTCACACTCCGTGGTAGGTGCGGTTTCTAACCGCACTGTTTACACAAGTTTGGTTAGGAAACCGAACATACCAAAGTGGATAAGGAATTACGAATTTTACTATAAAGTGCATCCATGCGTGTGTATATAATGGCGGGCAATGTAATCGATAGTATCGTATGGGTGGGTGATTTCTTGAAAATTAACACTCTAATACCTCATTCAGGAGGAAACAACAGATGAATACTAAATTTCTTATTTACATATTACTTATATTATTGGTAGTGCTTGGTTGTAATATACCAATAATAAAGTTCACCCCTAAAGAATTACCTGGTGTAAAAGTTACTACTCCTCCTGTCATAGATGGCAAATTAGATGATGATGCATGGAAAAAAGCCCCACGTGGTATTGATTTCACTGACAGAAACGCAAACCATGAATTAGCAAAAGATCAATCCAAGATTATGTTGTTATATACCGATTTAGCAATTTATGTTGCATGGTATTTGGACGATGAAAATCCAGATCAATTAGTGGCATTTGAAACAAAGGATCAGATGCGTCCTCATCAGGATGACTGGGTTTCTTTTACTATTGATCCTTTTCATACGCATCAGTTCCGAGATAGGATATTTTTTATGACAAATCCTAATGGCATCAAGTATGTCAGTCATCCTCCTCCAGATGTTCCTTTGGAAGATGTACCACTAATGTGGGATGTAGCTACAGCCATTGTTGAGGATGGATGGATCGTTGAGATGGTAATACCCTGGAACATGTTAGACTACCCACAAATAGACGAACCGATTGATATTGGAATCAATTTTGATCGAGGACATCCAAGAACTGGTGAAAATTCATGGTGGTCTATAGTGCCATCTGCCGAAGATAATAGACCTGATGGACATTGGTTAGATGTCTTACCACCTAAAAAATAAGTCCCGAATGTAATTTCACAAAGTATTGTTTGGGACCAAGTCATGCAATAATATAAATGGAGGTATAGAAACCAGATACATGCAGCAGCTACAGTCCTGTACTCAATGGGGACTTCCACAAGGTGCTATTGCCCGACTTGGTAAGGGTGGAGTAGGAAGAATCCGATATTCTCCAGATAGCACGCAACTGGCAGTTACTGGACCGTTGGGTATTTGGTTATACGATACATATACATGCAGCGAAGTCGCACTATTAAGGACTGGACAAATTCACGGTACTACATCAATTCCACAATCGTGGGGTGGGATAACCCTTGTTAACCACAACTGGGACGATACGGTTTCACTTTGGGATACCCACTCTGGACACCGTCTGATTAAGCCAGAAAGACATACAGATATCTATGATGTAACTTTATCACCCGATGGCACAATTCTCGTAACCGGTAGTTCTGATAAAACAATCCGTTTTTACGACAGTCATAAAGGTAGTTTGCTATCTGTAGCTGTTGGTCACACTGAGTCAATCACTGGATTAGCATTTTCACCTGATGGCAAGATTCTCGCAAGTGGAAGTGGCGACAATACGATCCGCTTATGGGATGGTAGAGATGGCAAACGTCTTTCTACACTAAGGGGACATGAAGATGAGATTTGGTCATTAGCATTCTCACCGAATGGAATAATCCTTGCAACGCGAAGTACAGATCAAACTCTCTGTCTATGGGATGTGACTACCGGTGAGAAAGTAAAAACATTAGCCACTGGATTGGATAAGTTTGGGTATATAGTGTTTTCAGTAGATGGTACACTTATCGCCAGTGGTTGTAGTGATAAGACTGTACGTATATGGAACGCTGATACATTCACTGAGTACTTAACCCTTACAGGACATAGAGCATCAGTTTGGACTACAGCGTTTTCTCCTGATGGTAGAACGATTGCAAGTTACAGTGACGATACAACGATTCGGTTCTGGGATTTAAATAATGGTAGCGAAAAAGGAATCATCAATGGTCATGCGGGATGGATAAATTCAATTGCATTCTCACCAGATGGTAGTCTGTTGGCTTGTGGTAGCATGGATAACACACCGTATTTATGGGATATGCATACCTATACTGTGTCCACACCCTTTGATAATATTCCTGATTCCATATATGAAATCAGATTTTCTCCTGATGGATCTACCCTTGCGGGTGCATGTATTGATGAAAGTATATACTTGTGGGATATGAATACCAAATCGTCACGAGCAGTCTTACAAGGACATACAGATACGATTCGCTCCTTGGCGTTTGCGCCTAATAGCATTAATCTTGTTAGTGCCAGTGATGATAACACTATCCGAATATGGGATATTGACACAACAAGCGAATTAACAGTAATTCAGTCAGATACACATTATGTTAGTATGATTGCCATTTCCCCCGACGGTGGAACACTTGCCAGTACCACAAATGGGAGTATTCATATATGGAATGCTAATACAGGTCATCCTATAACTGTTCTCAGAGGGCATGAGGATAATGTTCGCACACTCGCATTTTCACCGGATAACAGATTATTAGCCAGTGGAGGTAATGATGAAACCATCATGATATGGGATATAAAATACTACCAGCATCTGTTAACTCTTACAGTATCCAACAGAGTTTATTCCGTAGCATTTTCACCAAATGGACATATACTTGCCAGTACAGGAATGGATGGCAATATACGAGTATGGGATCCAATTAACGGCAATCAGCGCGCAATCTTGAATGGTCATTTTGAGGGTGCGCACTTTTTATCGTTCAGTCCAGATGGGAAACTGCTTGCGAGTTGTGGTGATGGAATCATATTCTTATGGGACCTTAATTCCATTGGTAAGATTTATAGTTGATTCCAATAAATTACGTGATTAATATTCTAAAAAATCAATAGGAAGTAAGACATTAACTGGACAGATCATATATGACATTGTGATTATCAAGGTATAATAAGAGAATAAATTTTCTGTATTATTCTACAATGGTCTCTTAATTGTGATAATCATGCAACCAAATCAACAAAACAACGCGTCACCTATATTGGATATATTGGAAGATCAAATATACCGTCAATCAAATTATACTCAACACAAGATAATAAAAGGAGATAAAAGTTATGGAGATGATGAGTGCGGATCACGCACTTTATTTAACATTTGAAGGACATCAGGAAGGAGTCAATAGTGTAGTATTCAGTCAGTATGGTAACACACTCGCAGCAGACATGGACAACACCATTAGATTATGGGATATTTCAACGGGGCAGGAAAAAAAGATATTCTGGGTGGATATCGGAGAGCATTCCACAAGTGGTGTTAAAAGTGTCGCAATTAGTCCTGACGGATGTATGATCGCTGGGGGTATTAACGAAATAGAAACAATCTGTCTGTGGGATTTGGAAACAACTGAACAAATCAATTTATTGCGTGAAAGAACAAGCAAAGCCATGCATTGGGTCAATGCTGTTGCATTCAGTATTGATGGTAAGATGCTTGCAAGTGGAAGTGAAGATGGAAATCTTTACTTGTGGAATGTAATAACAGGTGAAAAAATAAAAGCACTTACAGAAGATACAGAGAATATCTTTAGTATTGCATTTTCACCTGATGGAAAAACATTAGCGAGTGGAAATGCTGATAATAATATACAATTATGGGATCTTGCATCTGGTGAAAACATCGCGGCACTGGAAGGACATACTGATTGGGTTTTCTCTGTAGCTATTAGTCCAGATGGTAAAAAACTCGCAAGCGGAAGTAAAGACAAAACAATTCGTATATGGGATACAACGACAAAAAAGGAGCTAATGCCACTTATCGGACATCAGAATATTGTATGGAGTGTTGCGTTTAGTCCAGATGGAAAAACAGTGGCAAGTGGAAGTGAAGACCACACAATACGTCTGTGGGATATTGCTACGGGTGAACATATTGAAACGATAACAGGACACACAGGATCAGTTAGATGTGTAGCATTCAGTCCAGATGGATCAAAAATAGCAAGTAGTACTGACGATGGTGCTGTGTTTATTTGGGAAATCTATCTTTGATGTTTAGTTATAGGATTTTACATTTTTGACATTTAGGCAACTAATACATAATCATATCGCGTCATGGTTACCAGAAGATGTCAATGGAATTACTCTTGGCAGCAGAAATGATGATTGCCCTGTACTTATCTGGAATTTAAATCTCTAACTCTTACTAAATTCATTAACTTCATAGGGTATATGGTATTGAATTGGCAATGAGATGTGTCAAAAAATACCATAAACTCATGAAATGGTATTCTACATTTAGATTTGCTTATGAAAATTACAAAGGATCCTAATCTCAATGCATATCAAAAGTATACTCATTGCAAGTTTCCTGCTTTTGCTAATATTCACATTCGGAGCATTTCTATACCAAAAGAACAACACAGAGTCAAATACTACTATAAATCCATCCAGTCAGATAAGACCCTCAAATCAACGGACTAACAAACCAATTTTAAAGAAAAGCAAACACACAGATAGCAAGGACTCAGATGACTTCTACCAACCGATTATTGATAACAATATCTTTAGACGACTTGGATGGAAACCTCCCAAAAAACCAGTGGAATTTGTCCTTTACGGCACAGCAAGTACAGAGGATGAAAATAACTCCAAAGCGTATATATATGAAACACAATCAAAGCGACTGCATACAGTTAAAGTCGGTGATACGATTGGAAAGGCTAAAATAACTGAAATACGTGAAAAGCAGGTTAAAATGGATAAAGATGGTAAAGAAATAAAACTACAAGGTGGAAAAATGAGATTTCTACGTTAAATCTCTGGTTGATATAGATTTTCAACTACAATTATATGTGAGGTTAAAATGGATAATTCATTTGTAACGAAATCCGAACTAAGTCTATATGATGAAAAGAAACTGATTAATCGGACACAGAAGGGTGAGTCAGAAGCATTTAACCCGATTGTAAATAAATATAGACAGAGAATCTATAATATGATTTACCATCGAGTGAGTGACCGTGAAACAGCTGAGGATATTTGCCAAGAAGTATTCTTGAAAGCTTGGGAAGCACTACCGAAATTTAAGGGACAATCCGCTTTATATAGTTGGATATTTGACATACTCCCCCTGCTAAAGCATGGGGGATTCTTAGTCCCTCTGCCACAGGGTAGATTGTGGTATCAACAAGGGGTGCTTGCCGAAGCAAGTCTGATCCCCTCTACTCCAAAGGTTGATGCCCCAACCTTATGAATATTTATAGCAGCGTTTATATCACGGTCATGAGAAATTTTACAGTTATGGCAATACCACTCACGGATATTCAAATGAAAGAACTTATGTATTTGCCCACAGGCGTGGCACACTTTAGTTGTCGGTGTCCATCTGTCCGTCTGCACAACGTGCTTGCCTCGTTTTTGTGCTTGCCACTTGATTTTCTGCATGAAGTCTCCGAATGCGTAATCGGATACCTTTCTACCCCAAAGGCGTTTCATGCCTTCAAGGTTGAGGTCTTCAAAGTAGCAGACATCAAACTTTCGGACAAGTTCAAGTGCGAGTTTCCAATGATGATCTTCGCGTTGTCTGTTGACTTTCAGATGCACACGTGCCGAATCTTTTCTTGCGCGGTTGCGATTGTTACTGCCTTTCTGCTTCCGAGACAACACACGGCTTGCGCGCTTGACTAGTTTAGAAGCAGATTTATAGAACTCTGGCGATTGATATTTCGTGCCATCCGAACAGGTAAGAAAGTCCTTGAGCCCGAAGTCAAACCCTGCTGTTTCACCAGTCTTAGGTGCGGGTTCAAGTCCTTTTTCATCTGTTGTGAACGTGATATACCAATCCCCTACAAAATCTTTCTTCACGGTGACCCGTTTAATATTACCTTCAATCGGTCGGCTATACCAAAAACGATACCATCTTCTATTGATACGGATTTTCGCAACAGGACACCCATGAGTTTTGTCAACGGTCTCTATTTTGACTTGGCTACCATCAAACGTCATGGAGCGATATTTATGTCTACTTCTAAACTTTGGTGAACGCTTTGCACGTTTCGCAAAGAAGTTCTGCCAACCCTTATCTATACGCTGGATACACTCTTGCAACACCCAAGAATAGGGAATAGTCCAGTGTTCGTATTTACCAAGGCGTTTCAGTTTCGTCAGATGTTTGATCATCCGAAACGCACTCGGTCGCTTGTAGCCTTCGCATTCTCCATATATCCTGTAGTGTCGTTGCCATAACGCAACAAAATGGTTGTGGACATGCGCAATGACATGCAAGTCTTTTTGCAGATGGTGATTACGCTTATGGTTTTGTATCTTGTATTTATAGGTGCGCATTGTCAGTTCCTTCTACATTGTCATATTACTTCTAAATGGTGCGGTGGCACTCTCAAGCGAGAGGTAGAATCCACCGCGACAATGCTGAACATATCATACTAAAAATACGCGTAAAAGTCAAGTTTTTTTGGGACGACAAGGAACTTAGCGGTGTCTACATCCTCGAGCTAAAGCAACGGGGTCTTGACACCGAAGATTGATAAACACGAAATTACCTATTTAACGTGAGTTCGGAAATAAATAAGTGTATGATTTAAGAGAACCCCTTTGATATAATGAAGTAATTACACCTTCAGTAAAAGGAGTTCTCCGATGGCTATTGTATCACTTTTCTGTGAAATTCACGACTTTTTTATT
>JAJDWI010000063.1 GCA_022825665.1 Candidatus Poribacteria bacterium | reverse complement strand
CAGGGTTATTTAGTTTTCGGTATTTTGGTTGTTTTTTATCACAAGCGTTAATAGTTTTGGATATGCAGATATAGCGTGATTTTTTGCGCTATATCTGCTATATTTCACCTTAAAAAATCACACCATTTGAGGTGAAAAATGACAAGAAACCATCTTGCCACTTGATAGATATGTTAGCAGAAGTGCCAGACCCACGCAACAATAAAGGAAAACGGCATCCATTGAAGTCAATCCTCGTACTTATCGTTATCGGTCTTATGTTGTGCTCCCTGTCAAAAACAATCACCCCGACCTTTACGATGATATACAAAAACTCTTTCAAGGCGTTCCTGACACACTTTCTGAAAACACTATACATCCGCTATTGGGAGACCCTATTTACACGCACGAGACTTATGAAAAATCACATGGAAGAGTTGAGACAAGGTGTATCAAAGCAAGCACAAGTCTCAACGCATATCTGGACTGGCTAGGTATAGCACAGGTGATCCAATATCGTTATATTCACAAAAAAACAAACACAGCAGAAGAAAAAACCAAAGTCCGATGTGGTGCTATTCCGCAGGTTATGGCTGCATTACGAAATACCGCATTATCGGTATTCCGCTTTGCAGGGGTTACGCAGATAGCTGATACGATGAAATACTATGCTTCAAAACCTAAACTCGCAGTTAACCTCATAAATTGAGAATCCTTAAAACTAAATAACCCTGTGTTAATAGAAAAACATTTGACATCCCTGGATTTATTCGTTATAATTATCATTTCCTTTCTTCTTGAATTATCAGCAAACCAACCATCATTGACCATAGTGGAGATTACTATGCACCTAAATACTTTAAAAGATTGGTCAGATACTGATGTCCGAGAAACTGTAGAAAATTGCATTAAGATTAAGAATTATCCTGAAAAATATAGACATGCTGCAAGTGGATTGAGTCTTGCTTTGCTTTTTCAAAAGACATCTACTCGCACGCGATGTGCAGGAGAAATTGGCATCGTTCAGCTTGGAGGTAATGCACATTACTTAGACTGGCGTACAACCAACTTTGGTCTTGCAGATCTCAGCGATGAAATCAAAGTACTATCTGCTTATGTTGATGTAATTTTAGCCAGATTCCTAAAACATGCTGATGCTTGTACAGCTGCTGAAGCAGCAACTGTTCCGATGATAAACGGTTGTTGTGATAGATACCATCCGACACAAGCTCTCGGTGATCTAATGACAATTCAGGAAAGTATCGGTAGATTAGATGGTGTAAAGGTTTGTTTCATAGGTGTACATAATAATGTCTGCAATTCACTGATTTCTGCGGGTATGAAAGTAGGTCTTAAGGTTACCGTCATTGCACCAGAAGTGAATCCAGCTGCAATTGATAAAGAATTATGGTCAGATGCTGAAAAGACTGGTAGTTACATCTCTATTGACTCAGATACAATTGATTGTAAATCAACACTGCAGGAAATCATTGCCGATAATGATGTTGTCTACACGGATACATGGATCGATATGGAATTCTTTACGGATCCAGATTTTGCTGAAGAAAAAGAACGTCGTATGAAGTTGATGATGCCGTATCAGTTGAATTCATCTCTGCTTAATGGATTGGATTGTAAAATAATGCATTGTCTTCCTGCACACCGTGGTTACGAAATTTCAGGCGAACTCCTCAACGATCCGCGTTCAATTATCTTTGATCAATCCGAAAACCGTCTCCACAGCATGAAAGCAATCATGTTAAAATTACTTGGTCGTATTTAAGTTCTATGTATATATCCCTTATACATTATTTAGCATGAAAAACTATCTTGCACATCTTGAATGCAGCAACTGTCATAAATCATATCAGCATACCATTCCACAAAATGTATGTCATTCGTGTGGAAAACCGTTGTTTGCACACTATGCGTTAGAACAATTGACTGATACTTGGAAACCCGAACATCTTCAGTCAAGACCGACAACTTTGTGGCGATATAGAGAACTCCTACCAATATGCGATGAAAAACATATCGTCTCATTGGGTGAGACAATGACTCCGCTGATTCATACCAAAAGATTAGGGAAACATTTTGGATTACCAAAACTCTGGATAAAAGATGAGTCCAGACTACCTACAGGGAGTTTTAAGGCACGTGGTTTAGCGATGGCTGTTTCCAAAGCAAAGGAATTAGGTCTTACAAGTTTGGCAATACCTTCAGCAGGAAATGCAGCGACAGCGTTATCGGTATATGCTGCGTGTGCTGGCATCCCTGCTAACATCTTTATGCCTAAAGATACGCCAGCGTTTAACATTGACACGTGCAGACTCGCAGGGGCAAACGTGACGCTAATTGATGGGTTAATTTCTGATGCAGGTAAAATTGTCGCAGAACGAAAAACAGATGAAGGATGGTTTGATGTTTCTACCTTAAAAGAACCTTATCGCGTAGAAGGTAAAAAGACGATGGGATTTGAACTCGCAGAGCAGTTTGGTTGGAAACTGCCTGATGTGATTATTTATCCTACAGGGGGTGGAACTGGGATAGTAGGGATGTGGAAAGGTTTTGAAGAATTAGAAGCAATTGGTTGGATTGGTAGGAAAAGACCACGTTTTATTTCAGTTCAATCAACTGGATGTGCCCCTATTGTAAAAGCATGGGAGAAAAACAATACACATGCAGAACCGTGGCAAGATGCACATACGATCGCCAGTGGGTTGCGGGTACCACAAGCAATAGGAGACTTTCTTATTCTAAATGCAATTCGGGAAAGTGGTGGGGCTGCGGTTGCTGTATCGGATGAGGAAATATGTGATGCAATGGAATTACTACCTACAAAGGAAGGTATATTGACATGTCCTGAGGGTGCAGCTACGGTTGCAGCTCTCGATCAACTGGTATCAGACGGCACAATTAAACCATCAGACCAAGTTGTGTTGTTTAATACGGGTGGTTATCAGGCTTAGCAAAATCTAAAATTGTGGGTGTGATATTATTAGCACACCATAAGCGTCAATTTAGTGATTCTTACTTGTCTGCATCGCTTATTGTCTGAACCAGGATTTCCAGGATTTCAGGATTTCCAGGATAAGAGATCTGTATGCCAATGTTCCTTTGCAAAATGTACACGTTCATCCTTTGCAACGAAATATATACTCACCAACTCCCAAT
>JAJDWI010000022.1 GCA_022825665.1 Candidatus Poribacteria bacterium | reverse complement strand
CACGACAGAGACATAAACGCTGCTATCAATATCAAACAGGCAGGCTTAGCTGCCTAAAGTGGAGACAACGTAACACGTAGCTCAGATCGGCTGTTGTCAAGGAAACACAAGCCCCTACCTTTAGGTAGTGGGTACTATGACTTGATACCAATGTATTATTGCGTGTTCTGCATAGTACCGATCCTATATCTCCAATCGCTCAATCTGCAGTACGTAATATCACAGCAAGTGGTAATCGACTTCAATCCACATCACAAAATTTCATGGAATTCTGGAATGTATCAACTCGTCCAATTCAGCAAAATGGAATGGGACTTATACCTTCGGAAGCAATCCGTCCCCTACGTCGTGCCGAGCAACTTTTTCCCTTGCTTCCTGATATTCCAGCTGTTTATGCTGTATGGCGAGAACTTATTGAGAAATACGAAGTTTCTGGTGTACAAGTTCACGATGCGCGGCTTGTTGCCACGATGATAGTTCATGGAGTAACACATATTCTGACTTTTAATACATCAGACTTCCACCGCTACGCGCCTGAAGGAATAGTAGTAGTTGATCCAGCAAAGGTTTAAGTGAGAATTAATTGTTATAATTGAGTTTACAGAGTTATTAATAATAGATAAACAAGCCAAACTTCAACACACCACATGAGAAATAGAGCAAAAACATTGAGATTTTTTATTACGATAATTACGTTCTTTTTTTTGCATACATTCGCTATTGCTGTTACATGGCAGGACGACTTTAATCAGGAAACAGAAGATAACTGGCTGTTTCAAGGTAAAGATTCAGTGTGGTACATTGAACACGGGTATTTAAGGACAGAAATACAGACTAAGAAACAGTGGCAAACCATATTTGAACTATATCAATTCATAGCAATCTCTGGTCCATATAATAACATCACGGTTAAAATTGAAAATATTGGTGGAAATGATGTCCGATTCGGCATTGCACTTGGTAAACGTTTCCTAAATGATGATGGAGAAGTTGAGGAGATCGGTTATTATCTGTTTTTTACAAATGATATGCAAGCGTCAAGGAATGGCAAAGTGTTTCTAAGCCCTGGCAAACGTTGGCATACAGATGCTCTAAATGAGATGGTGTTGCAATTTGACGATGGAAGGTTTCAATTGTTTGGAGATGCTGAAGCTCGTTTGGATTTTTTGGATGCAAATATGACGAAAATTGATATCATCGGCTTTGTTATGGTTGGTTATGTTACAAATATTGCAAGTACCGGCAGTGCATGGGCAGAAAAGATAACGATTTCAGGGCTTCCTGTCTCCTCCAAACGGAAAGTAACCACTATCTGGGGCCAACTAAAACAGGAACAACTGTAAGAATAAAATACATAATGTTAAAAAGAAATATTGATCTGATTATTGATGCATTCTTATTAATTACGGTGTTAAGTATTGGGTTTTGGAGTACTTACGCGAAAGCTAAATTGAATCCAAGTGAGAGTGCTGAACCTGCTGACTCGGGTGCTTATTATAGGACTCCGGGGAAAAATGGAAGGTGGTTCGGTCCTGAGATCAACTCCTTAACGCTTTGTAAGGGTGTGCATAATCCATATAACAATAGAGGGTTTTTTGACATTGTAGAGACGATTGAGAATGCGGTTGTGTCAAAATCAAGAATTGATGGTGCTTTACATTGGTACCGTCGTCAACAGTGGCAATTTGCTAACGACGATACACCTTGGGGAACAGACTACTTCTATATAACGTTACGTGATGACCTCGGATGGAGTGAAATTCACACGGGAAGAGGAGGCACGACAGGTTATCCTTGGAGTGGCATTGAAAGACATTGGCGTGATGGTAATATTATACGTGCGCAAGCTTCAGTGATGGGGTGGCGGCAGTATTCTCGCAGAGGTGAACGGTGGATCTGTCCGATGTATTACAAAATCGGAGGCTGGCAAGGTGAGAGTCTTGAAGTGCATTGTAAAACTCTCCGAACATGGTTTCCACCTGACTGGAACGTCTTGGCACAGAGATATGGTGATTTTGGAACTCCCGTTGAACGAAAACCGGGTGTGATTAGTCGTAAAGGTAGGCGAACAAACCGTTGGTTTGATTGTATCAAACTAAATTGAAAACAATGCAGAATAGAAGTTTCAGTATCACTTTATTAGTAAATTTGATTCTTATTATTACTTCAATTGGTTCTATTTTTCTTGTATCTGCGGAAACTTGGCATGATGATTTTGATGCTGAAAATCCAGATGCATGGAGAATTGTTGGACACGATGATGTATGGAAAGTCGCAGATGGTTTCTTACGAATTGATGTAAATAGAGATTGGGCAGTTCAATACGATTTATATCAACTTACGGCATTTCCTACGCCTTACCGTGATTTTAGTATTAAAATAAAGGATATTGGTGGTGATAAGATACGTATCGGTTTCTGCGTAGGTCGTCGTTTTCCAGATACACAAGCGGAAGATCCGTTCTTTTATGTCTTCTTTACAGATGAAATTACGCCTCGTCGTTTTGACGGTAAGGGGAGTAGCCATCCCTTTCATAGTAGATTATCACGTGAACCTCGTACTCGCTGGGATACAGACAAATTGTCAGAGATGGAGTTACACTTTAACTCTGGACTCTTTCTTCTTTTCGCGGATGGCGAATTCCGTGCAAAATTCCGAGACCGAAACTTCAATAAAGTTGACATCCTTGGATTTGTAGTTGAAGGCATTAATATAGCAAATCAGTGGATTGGAAAAGGATGGGTTGATTCCTTTACTATTTCTGGTCTAAACGTAACCCCCAAGGCAAAAGTAACATCATCTTGGGCACAGCTAAAAAGAAACTAATGCGTAACAATTCAAAACAATCTAATGTCAAATTACCAAACTATTCTGACAACAATGTTTTGCGACACATATTAAAAGAAATACTGATTGTCTGTGTTTGGGTTGTGTTTGGTGCATTAACACTTTGGGGAATTGATAGATTTGGACTTATTTCATCAACATCCAAAACCTTAGGGAATCCAACACTTCAAGTTGAATTCCCTGAAGTGTATGAAATATGGAAAGGTGGAGAGGTGATATTCGTTGATGCGCGTTCTGCGGCAAACTATAGACAGGGACACATTCCAGGTGCAGTAAATGTCCCAATTAACCGTATTATACCATATTTAAAAATGCTACCTACCGATAAAGAAACACCTATAATCACATATTGTGGAAATATATATTGTCCCAATGCACATCAGTTGATGGAAGTGTTGTTGGGACGAGGTTACCAAAACGTCCGATTTTTCCCGCGTGGAATCAAAGGTTGGCAGGCATTTGAATATCCGTTGGAAACCGAATGACTATACAAAGTCTATTGATAACGGTTCTCAGAATATTCCTTGGGGCAATATTGCTTTTTGCTGGAATTGCTAAACTGACGAGTTTCAGTGTATTCATTGCTGATGTAGCTGCCTACCAAATCCTACCTTTAGGGCTTGTTAAACCGTCGAGTTATCTAATAGTCTCATCAGAAATAACGTTGGGTATGACGTTGATTATTGGATATTTTTCACGTGGGGCAGGTATCCTGTCTGCGTTAATTTTTCTGATATTTTCGGTGGCATTGGTAATTGTATTGTTGCGAGAACAACCAATTGTTGATTGTGGTTGTGGCAATATACTATTTAGTCTATTAGATAAAATTGGTCTTTCAGTTGCGACAACACCAAATTGGATTATCGTTGTTATAGATTTAATTTTGGTGTTAGCAAGTGTAGGAGTCGTCTTTTCATCACAACATGGATATGGGATGGACTCTTTGATCCAACATGTGATGGGAAATGGAACAATGATTTAAAAATGCTTCGCCTTATATAAAATGTCTACACAACTAATCCTACGAATCGCTACATATCGCATCATCACGTAATAACTCATAATATGGCAAACATTCAGACAAGATACCATCTAACTCATTTGGAAATGGTTCTTGTTTAGGTTGATACGGTACAAAGCCTTCACTCCGATGCACATTCTGATACCAGTACGGTGCCCAAACACCATCCGATGGATGTCCACCCTTTTCCCATGACAACATAGACTCCTCAAACAGAAGCCCTAACCGCTCACACAACTTAGATAATACATTCTTCGGGGATAACAACAGTTCACGTGAATCTATTATAGGTGGCGATTGACCCATTCCTTGCAATTCTGTATACAATTCGGCTTGGATTTTCAAACCGGTATCCGACAAAGTAGGAATCCCGATGACTTTCGTTAATGAAGGTAACATCTCTTTCGGGTCTCGGATTAGAAAAATATTAACTGTTTTCTGCATGAATGATCTGTCAATATCAACGAGATGGTGCGCCATCTGCTTCATGAATAGCACAGGCATTGCACAGGGACCAAAGATAACATCACGTATCACATCAGCACCGTCGGTCTGCATTGATGTCATTACCTCTTCACGACCAGGATGCATTGTTCCAGTAACATGTAGGTAATGTGCATATAATGGTTCATCAATGATTTCGGTATCGCTTCGTTGTCCGAAGGCATACATTAAGGCAGTCGATATATTCCGAGGTCCTGACCAAAGACAGATTCGTTGCGTTCGCATTTTCATTCCTTATCTTACATAGTATACTGTTTGCCATTACAGGAGTCAAGTATTCTGTAATTGTAAATGGACTGTAGTCCGGACTTAGTATAAGTTAAACTAAACATTCAAACTACAGACATCTATATTTCTGTAGTCAAAACGGGATAGGTAAGATATACTATAATTCTTTATTTTTCTATTAAACAGATTAAGTCTATGTCAAAACGCACAATTCTCACGACAATTATCATTCCAAGTTTGTTGATCTCTGGATTGATAATATTTTTAGTCAATAATCATCAAGTTATATCGGGAGAGATAATGCTTGATCAAACGAGAATTGACTTTGGAATTGTTCCTGAATGGAAGGGACAAGTAACAAAAACCGTTTTGGTAAAAAACACTGGTAAACGTCCGGTCAATATAGTTAATATACAAACTGGAAGTGTTTATGTTGAGATGGAAGGTCCGAGGATAATTGCAGCAGATTCAGACGCAACATTCAAGGTTATACTGAATCCTGAATATTTGCCTGATGATGTGCTTCCTGCCACAGCAATTCTTTATACAGACAGTATTAAAACCCCACAAGTTTATTTTACTATAGTTGCAAAAGCAAAGCGATTTGCATCACTCAGTGCAGAGGTGTGCGATTTCGGTGAGATACTTCCTGAAACATCGTATGAAAAGCAAGTGAAACTACATGTCAACGAACCGCTAAACCACCAAGATATTCGCCTCCTACCGTCAGAACATCCGACGCTGACTTGGAATATATTATCAGATGAAGATACAGATTACTACATACTTTCAATACAGATGCGTGCAACCAAAAATGATTGGAAACAAAACGAACTCATTTCAGCCTTGTTATCTATTGCTTTTCCAAATGATCGGACATTAACATTGCCGATTGTTGGAAAATTTGTAGCACCAATAATCGCAAAACCTGAAAGTCTAAATTTTGGGGTAGTAAATGCAGATTCTACACCGTCCCTAAGATTCACACTAAATTCTCAATCGATATTTGATGTATTAGACATACAAGTTCCGGACAATATAAATGTTGTTGAGATTAACGATAACAATAAGACTGAGACAGTTTCCCCATATTATGTTAGACATTTCAAGGTGTCTTGGCAGGTACCACAATCACCTGAGTTGTTGCGTGAAGAACTCACTATCAATACATCAATTATCCCTGTACACATTCCCATATATGGTTATATCAACACAAATCAAACTGACACACCAACATCAACGTCTGATAGTGATTGAAAAATTATTAGGACTTACGCACTTTTCACGATTTTTCAATAATTATGACTAAAATGGTGTATTTTTTAGCAGAATTCTGGGTTTCCAGCGCGCTTACAAAGCACCAAATCAACGGTATGAATGCTTTTTAGCATTCCCCGCCTACCACTTTTGCGTAAGTCCTGAATTATTATAAAATAAGGATTATCAATACAACGAAGGTAGGATATATGTCTGTATTTTGTGATGAATGTATCTATTATTGTTTTTCTATAAGTCTTCCAACAAAAAAGACAATGACTCCGAGTGCCAAGAAACCCATTTCAACACCCATTGCCTTAGCTTCACTATACCCATACGGATTGAACAAACCTAAATACAACGCAGCTCCTAAACAGGCAATTCCCATAAGTTCTAATGTTTTTCCAATGTAATACACATTTCACCCAATGTTAAAGGGCAATCCCAGCATATTCATTCACCTGTATATGTTGGAATTGCCCTGATATGTTATTAGTAGAGTCTCTTAATTTGCCCCCATCGGATTAATTTCTGCTGAGCATTTGGATTAATTCTTGCTGTGAAAACGAGATCGGGTAGATAAGGGTTTTCTTGCGTATAGTCATGGGGTGCCCATGCGATCTTATTTTGGATTTGTCCATTATCGACATCGGTATAGGATATACCAAAACCGATGGTATTGTCTTTTGATGCGACATTTCCAAGCCTAAATCTTAGTTCACATGTTTGTCCATCATTTGCCCAAGCAACAGAAGTTAAAGATGATTTTAACGCGTTTTCCTCAATTCCAACTGGAATTTCATAACGATGCATGTCATCTTTACCGTGAAAATGATACTCGTCAACATGGAGGATTAGCCGATCTTCTCTAAAAAGTTTAGATTGATGTTTTTCAAATTGATCATCTTGTATTTTTATTGCGACATAAAGGAACCCACTACGCCAGACGGCTTTGAAAGATCCTGTGAAATCGTATTCATCCTGCCATTTCTGTCCTGTAATGATCTCTTGGTTTAGTTTTGCTGGTAATATATCTTCCCAGACCGGGTCATCCAGATATCCATCAACGATAGGTGCAACAGAAACAAGTTCAGCGTTATATTGAAAGTTTTCAAGTTTCTCATCGATTAGATGTCCTGTAGCAAAGGACACAACTATTAACATCAGTACACTCATCAAAAGAATCTGTTTTCGCACTTTATGATTCCTCCTGTGGACTATATTGAAAATAAGTATAACATGATGAATTCAATGTTGTCAACTTAAGAATGTGATTATGACATTTAAGAGTAGATTTTAGGTTACACATACAAGGATTTTGCACCTCATTCTAATCTATAGTATGCATAATGGCGGTATGGTTAGAAACTATGCAAATAATTGGATTTAACTCTTTATTCAGGTATGGCATTCGTTTTTATTGTGGTAAGTCGTCCATCATTCTCAATTATTGCTTGACGCGTCATAATCCAGATGGTAGCCTGCGGTGCCGTTTGTTGCCAAGCACCATTTAGGTTCATGACTGCGTAATCTTTTTCTTCATCTGTTAGTGTGATGTCTGGAAAGAGTTCGTTTGATTCCCAATGTTCGTAGGTAATTGGTTCACCACCATCCCACTGCCACTCGCCCTCTTTATCCAAATCATTGAGTCCAATCCAGAAGAATCCACTACCATACAGTTCCATAATCCATTTATGTTCAGCTTCATCGTTTATTGCGAGTAGATGTGCCCCGTTTTGTGTTGCTTGTCGATGTGCGTCAAACCAATCTTCACATGTGATTAATTTGTATGAATGTCCGTTTGTTGGGTTTACGACCCACACATCATGTATTTGCTCATCGGCAGAAAATCCTGGTTCATCTGGTTGTATTTCTTCTTTAGGAGTATCTGGAAAAATTATTGTACCATTAAGTTGCAATATCAATTCATTCTGTTGTTCTTTATCTTTGACCGCAATTGGTCCTGCTTTTGCAGAAAGGACTATGTGTTCAACGTGGAAAAAATAATCACCTTGGTTTTGAACAAATATTGAAAAATCTCCGTTATTATTTGTCCGTATTTCTCTATTTAATGTATAGCCATCCGCATCCCCTAACCGAATTGGTCCAAGTTCTCTATTCTGTGGTTCTTTTACTCTTAACTTTACCAATTTATCTTTAACAGGCGATGCATTTGCGTAGACAATTTTACCACTTATTCGTATTCGTTTTTTGACGGTGATTTCCACGTTTTCAATAGTTACCCCAGGTTTAATAGCAAATATAAATTGCTTTAAGGAAAATCGTGGATTAACTACTATGTTTTCAAAAATCAATTGTCCAATCTTAATAGACTGCATATCATATTCAGAATCTAAGTGGGATAGAATCTGTCGTCGTGATGTGATATTGTCAGTATCAAAGGAGGAATCCTCAGATACAATGAATAGTTGAAGTAGTCCAGACTCAATATTGTTGAATGAGAATGTTCCCGATGAATTGACTTGTGAATTTATAGTGGAACGAGGTATTCGAGATTCCGAGACATTACCTGTATTAAAAAATTCAGTCTCAGGTAAAACCATACCGTGTTTGAAATGCATAGGTTGTAAGGCTAATTTTGTCTCTGAGATAACGTTCCCATCTGTATCAACGACATGTCCAGACAATGTTGATTTTTCCTTTGATTCTGTTGCAGTATCAGGAGGAATAGCAGGAGGTTGTTCAGGAAGTTCAGGTTGTTTAACTACAAGTGGTACTTGACTGACACTGATATTATTGTTCTTTACATTAGTTATCCCACCAAGCATCAACACAAGATTAGGCAGGTCATTTTCTTTTGTAATATGTAATTCATCTGCTGTAGCTATCTGAGCTTGATGTATTACCGATACCGTATATATTCCTGGATGATTAACATATTCTTCAAAGTACCCCTCAGCATCAAGGTCGGTCTTTGTTGCCCAATTACGAATCCGTTCCCCATTTAATGAATGACCATTGAATCTTACTTCTACCGTGATATTTTTCAATGGTGTGCCATCTTGGTTAAGAACACGTCCTCTGATTTGTATTCGCTTACGTACTGTAATCTCAACATCTTTTATTTCTGCTCCTTCAACAATTGTAAATATTGAAAATTCATTAGTATTTACATGTTGGTCGGGATATAAGATTAGTCCTGATATATCAACCTTCCGAATAAAATATTCTGTTTTTCTCTGAGGATGTAATGTCAATACCACTGGAGAATTGGTCGTGGTTATTGAGAATGTGCCTTTATCATCTGTTTTAGATAGTGCCGTTGCATTGAGGTTTATATCTCTAAGGGATACTGTAACATTTGCAACAGGATTGCCTTCTTCGTCAACAACACGTCCAGAAAAGGACTCAGCGAGACTTTGAGAAGGTAATGCCCATAATAGTATGAGACTCGTTAGGAATATCAATATATGTGTATAGTATGAATGGAACACAAGATAATACCTCCGATTGCGTAAGTTCTGCAAGTGATATATTTGTTTTGTCAATTATACCAGCAATTCAGCAATATTTGTGCCAAATATGTAACTGTTTTAGATTAGGATTCTCTTTTGATACAACACCAGAATGCACAATTATGTGCATTCTGACTTTAAAGCAGCACAGTATCGTGCAAGTGCAGACTGAATGCGAAATCTGTATTGAGAATAATATATAACGTGAGTTCGATTAATGAATAGTATTGTGTGCCAGAAGGAGACCCTTTTTGATATGATTATATTTGCATTACTTACAGTCTATAGATTCAGAGTTTTCAGAGTCAAGCGGAAAATTTCACAATTTTATGATGTGCCAATAATCTATATCCTGTATGGTTTTACAGGGTAATTATGACTTATTTAGTCAAGAATGACTCTGAAAATTCGGATTGTTCTACCAAAACAATGACAACGGAATTTAGGATGAGGATTCAGCCGATTTCTAAAGTCACTTATTCCATTGAAAACTGCCTTAGGATATGGTATACTTTTCCGATGTTTATATGAAGAGGTAGATATACTGAGAAACTCAAAATAGGAACCCCTTATGCTGTAGATCCTACCCTTGTCTCACATGACTTTCAAACTTTCCCGTGATCCTAACATCCTTGCAACAGATGACAAGAAACTGATACACGCATGTCATCAAGTAGATATTGCGGTTGAAAATCCGCCTGCTTGTCACCTTGGAAGTCATTTTAGGTATCTGATGTTGGGTGAGTTGATTAGTATCTTTGCAAATAAACTTGCAAGTTGGTGTAAAAAATAGTAAAAGGAAAATAAATGAAACAAATATTGCTTTTATTCATGCTAAGTGTGTTTATTATTATTAATGTCATGGGGTGTTCAGTTGCTCGTATAACCCAAACCCGTATGATGGAAGGGGTCAAAAAAATTAATAAAACTGATTTAAAATTGGATTTCCAACTTGATTATAATCCATCAACCCGCAGCCTGAGTATTAACTTAACACATCAACCCTATGCCATATATAAACCTAAGATAACGTATACCGATCTCGGTGTAGGTCTTGCTGCTGTGGGAATATGGGGTTTAGTATTTTACGACAATTGGGACCACGATAATACATTTGATTTTACAGATGATACTTTCGATTGGTACGGAATGGAATGGTGGGAATGGGGAGTGTTTATTGGTGTTCCAGTCGATATTTTACTCTATTGGACATTTGCATATCCATTTGATCAATATAAGAAAAAACTCAATAGTAAGCCACTTATTGGTCATCCATATCGTATTGAACTACCTAACCATGCTGACATTGGAAAAAATTATACAACATTGACAGGGAATGAGGAAATAGTCATCAAGGAATTTCTGTCTGACATTGGAAATCTATCATATTTACAGAATGTTGATAAGCTTAAGTTCCGAGTTTCTATGGAGGATAGAGGAATACCGTATAGACGGGACTACATTGCACCGATACTTGACCTTCCCAGTCCAAAAGTTAAAATAAACGCAGAATGGGTTGAAAACTCAATACGTGCAGGTGAAAGAGCAATATTGATAATCACAGTGGAAAATATGGGTGAAACCGGACTAACAGATCTCACTGCTACAACAGCAAGTTCTAATCGCAACTTTGATCATTGGGAATTCAATATCGGTAATATACCACAAGGATCAAAACATACAAGAGCAATGGGATTCAGTACTGATGCAGAAATTCCTACCCAAAACATAACAGTAACTATAAGCTTTAAAACAACATCCGGTGATTTTAATCAGAAAATTCAAAAAACACTATCCATTATAAAGTGAGATTTTCATTCCACGAAACAACTTGACTCAGTTCTATATCTATGTATAATATGTAAATATGATGAAACGCTATACTTATCTTCGTTACACCATCATTGCACTTTATTTTGCCTTCCTGACCTTATTGGTTTCACAGTCCTCTGCTGACGACCTTCCTGTAGGGGTGATAAATCAATTTAACCATGGTGCTTCAGTTTATGCAGTAGCTTTTTCACCTGATGGAAAGTTACTGGCGAGTGGTGGTGACAATAATACAGTGAAAATATGGAATGTGGACAGTGGAGATGTATATGGTAATTTCACAGGACATAACAAAGAGGTGATGTCGGTAAAGTTTTCACCTGATGGAAAGTTACTTGCATCAGCATGTCTTGATGGCTTTGTTAGAGTATGGGATGTTTCCACGAAACGTAGAGGTTTAACTTTTCCACATAGTGGTTGGGTGAAGTCAGTTGCCTTTTCACCTGATGCTCAAATACTTGCAAGTGGTGGGGGAGATCGTGAAGGTTCAATTAAGCTATGGGATGTAAACTCATCTAATAATAACCATATCATGACCTTTCCTGGACATACAGGAATCGTTGAATCAATTGAATTCTCTCCTGATGGGCAGCTACTTGTATCAACAAGCCGCGATAAGACTGCGAAACTATGGGATGTTAACGTTCACAAGATGCGTAAAACTTTATCAAAACATAATAAAGTTGTGCTTTCGGTAAAGTTTTCACCAGATGGAGAGTCATTTGCTACCAGCAGTAGTGATAATACCATTAGATTTTGGAATGTTGCTACTGAAGAGAATTACAAATCATTTGAAGTTGTGAGAAATCGTAATGTTTCCGCAAAAGCGATAGCGTTTTCTCCCGACAAAAAGCACCTTGCCTCTGCATGCAATGATAACTACGTCAGACTGTGGAAACTTGAGGACTTTAATCATTCTTATGTACTCAGAGGACATCGTGAGACGGTAACATCTGTCGCATTTTCACCAGATGGAAGAACGCTCGCGACCGGAAGTCAAGACCGCACTGTTTTACTCTGGGATCTCTCTCATTACAACATTGTTCCATCTGATCCAATACCTGTCCCCAACCCAATACCAAATCCACAAGATATACCTGAACCAATACATATAGCAACAGACACTACACCCCCTGCAATTGTAATTCGAACGCCTTCGCAGCGTGTTGTGCCAGCAGATATAGAACAACTTCCTGTTAGAGGAATAGTCACTGATAATAATGGGATAAGTGAAGTTAAAGTCAACGACAACGAAACACAGGTCTTGACTGATGGGAGATTCACGGCGACAGTACCACTCTATGGAGGAGAAAATGACATCCGTGTCACAGCAACAGACATACATGGGAACCTTGGTACAAAACGATTTACTGTTAACCGCCCAATCCCCGTAGACACTACACCACCCCACATTGTGATCTTATCACCTATCGGCAGTAATACGTCATCAGATACCGAACGAATTTCTATTGAAGGTAAAGTTACTGACGACAGTAGTGTCACTGAAGTGAATGTTAATGACCAACTAGTACGGGTCTATGCAGATGGTAGGTTTACCACAAATGTTCAGTTGAAAAGTGGGGCAAACGAAATACATATTACAGCAACAGACACACAAGGAAACATGGGAACAAGCAAATTTAATATCAATTGGACTCCACCACCCAATCCTGGACCTGAAATTCGGATTTTAGAACCTATAACTAATACCATGCGTGGTCTCAAACCTATAATAATCGTTTTTGATGAATTTGTACGGGTATATGGAGAAGTCAAAGACGATGATGGTGTCTCCGAAGTCAGAGTTAATGGAGCAATAGTCCCAGTTAGAGGAAACAAGTTTGAAAAGTTAGTTCCATTAAATTATAAAGATAATACTATTCAAGTTACAGCAACTGACAGGTTAGGCAACCAATCTGAAAAAAAAATAATAGTTTACCGCCCTCTAAACAGACTGAGAGATCATGCTCTGTTATTCGCTGTGAATGATTATGTCTATTGGGACGACCTTCACAATCCAATTTCAGATGCTAAAATGTTGCAAAGAGATTTAGAGAATATATACAACTTTAAAACAAGGTTAGTTGAGAACCCGACCAAAGCAGACATATTTAGGGTTTTTCGTGAGTATGCAGAAATGGATTACACAGAAGACTCACAGCTGTTTATTTTTTTCGCTGGACACGGGCACTTTGATGATACATTCAAAGAAGGACACCTTGTCTCACGAGATTCAAAGTTGCCAAAAGACGACAGAGAAATGTTGAGCTACGTATCACATTCAAGGGTTCGTGAAATAATTGATAGAATGAACTGTAAACATATCTTTTTAGTGTTGGATACTTGTTATAGTGGAACATTTAGTCGTGAACTCGCTATGCGCGGTGGCGAGGACCCGTCTACGATGCAACTTACAGAGGATGATATTACAAGAATATTTCAATATACTACTCGACGATACTTAACATCAGGTGGTAAGGAACAAGTACCTGATGATTCACCGTTTGTTAAAGCATTACTTGAAGCTATGCGTAATAAAGGTGGTGCTGACAAGATTCTAACTGTTAAAGAAATAATACAATACATGGAACATCTGGATAATCCTAAACCGTGTGAGAGTGGATTTGGCAGTGATGAACCAGGTAGCGATTTCTTATTTTTCGCAAAATAAAATCATAAATACTATTAGGAGATCTATATCATGAGAAAAATGTCTACTTTTATTACAATTCTATTTTTTGTAATTTTTACTTCATCAGCTATAGGTGGAGGATCTTACCCAGATTGGATATTACCAGAACTAAATAGATACCCACTTGAAACATTCATTTTTGATGTTGGGCATAGTGTTGGAACCGGAGAGGAAGCATATAAAAGAGCTATCGCTGAAGCAAGCAAAAAAATTTCCAAGCAAATTCTACGACAAGTAATGGGAATCATTAGTTTGAATAAAGATAATGACTTTTACCATACGGTACTGGAACATTATAGCGCAGCATTAGAAGATTACTGTTCATGGCATCACGCATCCCCAGCACTCCAATTAGAAGGTTTAAAGCATAGCAATCTATCTTTAAAAAATAACGCTCCTGATGAACAAGGCACTTTTGCCGTAGTTTACATTGAAAGAGACAAACTTAAGGGAATTTACGCTGATCACGAATTAAAACTACAAAAGGAAATAATACACCAGCTTAAAATCGCTAAAACAGCAGAAGATGATTTGGATATCAACAAAGCAGTAAAAGCGTATTTGCGAACTTACCCGCTTTATGAGTCCCTTAAAGAATCACAAATTATTCAGATTGGAGCACAACGCCATCCAAATTCTCGTAATGCATTTAGGCAATTGATAAATGAAGCAACGAAAAGAAATGGTAAGCCACTACCTCATCGTAATGTAATTAAACGTGTAGAAAAACTTGAGAATGAAACTATCGTTAATTTTATTGATATATGTCGGGTTATTGATTCTCAACTTTCTCAACAAATTGTTCCAAATAATGACAGAATTGTGGTGAATCCGTTGATATATGAAGATTCTGAAATGTTCAGTCCCTTTGCCCAGAAGTTTACGGAAGTACTGTTACAGGAAATGCCTGAGTGGGTATTTGTAGACCCGATACTTGAATTGAAGAAACCTCATATAGACACTGATGAATTAAACCGAGATTATCCATCCTTGAGACTTAGTAGTTCATATTGGACTAACGGTGATGGAATTACGATCAGAACGACTCTACGTAATATTAATACAGGTGAGTTTCTTGCAAGTTCTGTCGTAGAATTTATTAAAACCAACATGCGTGATAGACTTACCTATACACGACCTGATTATAAACAGGCACAAAAGGAAAAGGAAGCGTTCAATCCCCGGTATTTTGTAACAGAAGGTCCCCGAGGGAATGCTGATGAAGTACTCATCGAACACGAATTTTCTCCTACTGGTGGGTTAAAAATTGACATCTGGACAGACAAAGGACGAGGTCCGCTGTACTACACAGAAGGTGACATAGTGACCATCTTCGCCCGTGTGAATCAACCCGCATATCTCCGTTTGCTCTATACCCTCGCTAATCAAAAACCTATACATCAAAAACGTATACTCCTTGTTGACAATCTATATATCGGTGTAGAAAATGTTAACACTGATGTAAAAATAGGTGAATTCTTGTGTGTTTCTCCTTTTGGTGTAGAATTCTTGAATGTCGCAGCACGGACAGAAGCATTTCCTGATATTGAAACTTATGAAAAGGATGGTTTTTTCTTTCTCAAAGATCAAGATGCTAAAAATGCTGCCAAGATTTATCGAGGTCTCAAGCGAATACCTAAAAAGCAAAATGAACAACAATTTATTGGTCCCAAGCCAATCATTGATAAACAACCCAGTTTTCAGCAGGTTGAGGCACAATTGGTGCTAACCGTTGAAGAAAAATAAATACACCATTCATAGGACGATGCAGAGTCATCGTCCTATGAATAGGACTAACGTTAGCACGAGGAGATTCCTGTGTGCTAAGATCTTACTGCCTCTTCTAATTGTTCTCTTTACAATAAATTATTGTATTGTATCTGATTCGACATGTGCTTAAGTGCATGATTTTAGGTAATCTTACACCGTCCCTTATGTATACTACCGTTTCCGCACCCATCAGATATCATAGATTTTATGGATTATGCTATTTTGAGTTTGCTAAAACACCTACATAGATATGTTTACTGAATTTTCTTATTACGTCGTTGTAGACTGATTTGAATTGGGATGTGTTGAACCAGACTCAAAACCGTGATCTTCCGCGATTCAAACAAATCCCAAAAACCCCAATCTTCCTAAAAACACATAAAACATATTGGATATATATTGTTCCCACTCCCAGAAAACCTACAAACCAACCCAAACATAAGATATAATATTACCACTATGAAAAACCAAACACCCAACACACAATCAAAAAAATCACGCATAACTTATGCATTGCAATGACAACAAACCAAAACACAAAAACCGAAAAAACAACTAAAAAAAACTTGCTTGTAGTTGTTTTTTTTAAATTGCGTCAATAAAAAAAGTCTATATAAACCCATACCACTACAGGATCGAGAACACCTAAGCAAAAAATCGAAAAAAACAACTAAAAAACAACTAAAAACAACTAAAAGTATATTTTAATCTTAACGTAGGTCCAAAAATGCATTAGGAATACCGAAAGTAAATCATTCTACCATACACCAAAATCTGCTCTTGACAGAATATGGAAATAGAAATATAATTGAATCAGAAGTGTCTTACATTACATTACGCAATCACATATCATTATTCGTCTAAGGAATCTCTTTATGTCAATTAGGATATTGTCCAAACTTGTTGTTATCCTCATACTCTGCATCTCTATAACACATGCAACAGCACAGGAGTCTCCAAACACAGACTACTTCGACCATATCACCCTTTTCTCCGATGGTAGAATCACCCGCTTCACACAGATGCCAATTAAGGTGTTTATCTCATCTGTTATAAAAGAGAGTCCATACCTACCTGAAATCCGCTATGCGATGCGAGAATGGGAAACCGCCTCTGAAAAACTGATACAATTCCAAGAAATCGATACACCTGATAACGCAGATATCCGAGTCAGTTGGGGATACAGTAGTCTTATGGATATACATGATACCCGTCTCGGCAGTGCGCGACTAAAACGGATGACTAACCAACAAGCAACGGATATAGATAACAAAGTAATTATCAATGTTGAAATAATACTGATGTTGGAGGGTGATGACATCATTACAGAACTGTCCGAGGGAGAAATGCGAACGGTTTGCCTACACGAGTTCGGACATGCAATAGGATTATGGGGACACAGTCCACATCCAGGCGATATTTGCTATCCTACTGCGACAGCACAGCACCCGTCACAGCGAGATTTAAACACACTACATAAACTCTATAATACAGCGATTAACACGCCTCAGCACGACGATGCTATTAAAGCATTAAAAACTGAGATTATACAAGAACCGAGAGAGCACTATCCTCACTTTCTAATCGGAAATGTCTACTATGACAAAGGAGATATGGAATCAGCCATTGAAAGTTATAAAAATTGCCTACAAATTGATGAACACTTCCAACCCGCAATTGAAAAACTATTGAAAGCTTATGAAGTAATAGGACAGTTATCAACTGCGATCAATTTACTTGAGCAAAGGGTTAAAGAAAAACCGAGATCTGCTGATTACAATACTCTCGGCATCCATTATTACAATAGAGGTGAAGTCGATAGATCGATAGATGCGTTTAAGAAGGCAGTTGCTCTTGAACCTTTTCACAAGGCATCAAAGCATAACTTACACCAACTATTCAGAGAAAAGACTCTTAACGCACTAAAAGCCAAAGACTTCGAAACAGCAAAACAGATGTGTGAAAAAATAATTCAACTAAATCCGATGGATTCAACCACATATATGTTGATGGGTGAAGGGTATGCACGCGCGGGTATTTACAAGACTGCTATTGACTACTATCAGAAAGCACTTAAGTTGAATCCTGTTAGCCGATTAACCAAACGAGGTCTTGCGCAATCATATAACAATTATGGGGTAACTCTTAGAAACAGTAAAAAGTGGGATGATGCAATCGCTGCATACCACAAGGCACTGGAAATACATCCTGCTTTCCATATTGCCCGAACAAACTTAAGTGATGCTTTTTGGCAAAAAGCAAACACTCTCCGCAACACTGGACAATTAGATGAGGCTATCAAAGCCTATCTGGAATTGCAAAAACTTCAACCAAAAGACACACAAATCTCCAGTCTACTTGGGGAATTGTACCTCAAGAAGCGTAATTATTCCGCTGCAGTCACAGAATTTCATAAAGTTTATTTGGCAAACCCCGATGCCCCTCAAGCACGGCATAACCTGATTGCATCATATCATCAATCAGCACAACATTTGATAGATCGCAAAGATTTCGGATCCGCTATTGAACTCCTTCAAAAAGCGTTAGTCATTGCACCTAACGAGTCCAATATACGTTTGAGTTTAGTGCATGTCTATCAAAGCATTGGTGAATATGAACGTGCTCAAACAGAACTTGACCGAGTGAAAAAAAGCGATCCGCACAACCAGCAAGCAACAACAGAACAAATAAACCTATATATTCGACGTGGGAACGACTTGGTACAGCAGAAGAATTTTCCTGCCGCGCTTAACCATTTTAACGCAATTCCTGAAACTGAAAGAGATGTTGTCATCAATAACATTATCGGTTACCTATATCTCGTTCAAGGGCAATATTCCGAGGCATTGACGGTTTTTGATAAGGTAATTTCACAGGATCCTCTCAATAGATCAACCTATCAAAATCTCATCTCGCTTGAAGCTCAAGTAGCAAACCGAATCTTTGGACGCAATAAAACTGATATACTCATACGGACACGATGCATACTCGCAATTTGCTTGATAAACCAGAATAAATTTGACGCTGCACTAACAAAGTTCCAGCAAGCAAAAAATGGCAAATCAGAAAAACATCAAGAACTCTTATATAATACTGGAACAAAATTATTAAGTAGGTTGGATGCACAGAATGATATAGAGAGAACTGCTACGATACGGGAATGGATTGAGGAACTAAATTACAATCCTAACAAAGTGCTTGATGACCGTTAGAAAACAATAATTGTGGAAGAATTGAATCTCAATCATTGCAATAAAAAAGGTCGGGAATAAAAAAGGTCGGGTAAGTACCCGACCAAATTTTTGAATCTAAACCTTATTGAGAAGGACGTTGACCCCGTTGTCCACCTTGTCCGCGTTGTCCACCTTCCCCGCCACGGAATCTGTTTGTTCGTTGCTGTTGTTGCTGCTGCATTGCTGCTTGCCGTTCTCTTGTCAATTCGTTGAGTTTTGTCATGTGCTCTTTACTCATAACATTTTTGAGACTTCCTTGAAATTCTGTACCGCTGGTTTTGAGCAAAGCACCTAAGTCCTGATTGATCTCTTCCCGAATCTGCTGTAATGTCTGGAATGCAGCGCGCTGGTCACCAGATGCAAACGCCTCTGTCACCTTTGGAGAATATTTTCCAACTATTTCTTTCATCTTTACCTGAAAATTCTTGCGAGTAGCTTCATAGATAGGACGTGCCTTCATGAGCGTTTCATCATCTACGCCAACATTAAACGTTAAATCTGTCCAAGAATTCTCAACTATAGATACTGGATTGATAGATATCAGATTATTTACATCCATCATACCACCTCTATTGCCTCTGTCTCCTCTGTCACCACCAGGACGTTGACCACGTTGTCCCTGTCCAGGTTGTGTATCCCTATCGGGACGTTGTGCTGACGTTACATGTTCAAATACAAAAAGACCGGATACTATCATAAGTGCAATTGCGCTGAGTGCTACAATTTTACGTTTCATCTGTTTCTCCTATGCGGAACCTGAAACCTTGATATATGTCAAGACTGTCGTTCCAAATATAGTGATTGTGTTAACTCTCTACTGGATAGCAAAATGTCGTTGCTGAAAGAGTGTTTCAATATCGTTTCAATATCGTTTCAATTGTTAGTCAAGTCTGTTTTAAAAAGGTTCGTATTAATTCTTTTTCTGCAAAAAGCGCATTTTGTTTCTGCCTGAATACGAGGACTAATCAGCCATTGATACATGCTAACATATCATGTTATAATTGAGAAAAAGGATGGACATGATGGACTGGAAAGACGCACTCTCGACAATTGTTACCGACCCTAACGCACGACTCAGATTTGGAGAACCTCTTTCAAAACATACACACTTTGGCATCGGTGGAGAAGCAGAAGCCTACATAGAAGTCAGCACAATAGACGAATTAACAGCGTTAGCACATTTTCACCGTAAATGGGATGTTCCCGTTGCGGTCATAGGCAGAGGCTCAAATCTGTTGGTAAGTGATAAGGGTTTCAAAGGTATTTGTGTAAAGTTAATCGGAGAATTAGCAGAACTGGAGGTAGATAGTAATGTTGTCACTGTAGGTGCAGGACATCCGTTACCGAGTCTATCTAAATTGATGTCTAAAGGCGGTTTAAGTGGTGTCGAATTTGCTCTCGGTATCCCCGGTGCTGTTGGGGGTGCGCTTATTATGAACGCAGGTGCATGGGGAAGTAGTTTCGGAGATGTCGTCACAGATGTTACAGTTATGGACGAAACAGGTGAACTCGTAAAATTAACCCATGACGAAGCAAACTTTGAATATCGAAATAGTGGACTGAATGCATATTTCTGCATTGTTGGTGCAACCCTCACGCTTCAACCTGGGGATGTTGATACCATTACAACACTGATGAATAGTTTATTTAAACAAAAAACTACGACACAACCATTTGTTGAAGAGAATGCAGGATGTATGTTCAAAAACCCACCAGGTGATTCTGCTGGTCGTCTCATAGATGTCTGTGGTCTAAAAGGACATCGTATCGGAGGGGCAGAAGTTTCTACAGTTCACGGTAATTTTATTCTCAATCTTGATAACGCAACGGCATCGGATGTATTAGACTTAGTCGCATATATTCAGAACGATGTGAAAGAAAAAACAGGAATCACTCTACAGACAGAAGTAAAACGTTTGGGTTTTGATTAAATGGTTCGTATAGATTAACCATAATCCAACTTCTATACAAAATATGAAGAGAAAACACCTTTGGAAAGTCATCGCAGTATGTCTCTATTTTGGCAGTGTGCAGTTGGTCTATTCCCAAAATGCTTATGAGTTGGGAGAAGAAGCATTACAATATGGTAATTATGAACAAGCAATCAGGTATTTTAAGAACACTCCCCTAACTGGAAAGTCACTCATCCGTATAGGATATGCCTATTCGCAACTTGGTCACTATACTGAAGCGACACACACATATCAGGAGGTACTTCGTTTAGTTAGGCACGGAGAATTTGGTCAGCAAAACCACGTTGTAAAAGCGCAAGCTTTCATTGGATTAGGGTACATTGCATACCAACAGGGAGAGTTTGATAATGCAATTCAATTCTATGCAAATGTAGTGGAGCAAGACACAGTAGGTGTTTCCAAGGCTCAACATAACCTCGGTAAAATCTATGCTGGACGTGGAGAGATAGAGAAAGCGATTGCTGCACACCAGCAAGCAATTTCTCGTGATCCAAATTTTGCTGATGCATATTTTCACCTTGGAGTGTTATATATCCGCACACAAGATTGGCAGGCAGCAATCTCAGCATTACAGAAAACATTGACAATATCCCCAACGATGTCAAATGTACACTATCAACTTGCTCGATGCTACCGTCAGATTGGAGATGTGCAAAAAGCAGAAAATGCAATGGAACAGTTCCATGCTCTCAAGAAAGTAGACACGGACATTCAGAAACAACTTGAAGCTGTTTTTGCTGCGGATGTTGACAACAAAGTAGAGACTTTAGTCAAACTCGCGAATACCTACCTAAAATATGAAATGTATGCGGATGCAAGACGCGAATTTCAACGTATCAGGAAATACAGCACATCAGAGGTTGATATTGCACATATATCTTCTGGTTTGGGTAGAATTTCTTTGGAACTGGGAGACAATTCAGAAGCAATTACACATTACAACCGTGCCATTCAACTCGGGTTGAAAACAGATGAGATATACCACTTTCTGGGTATTGCCTATATGCAGAAACGAGATGCAAAGCAGGCAATAAAGCAGTTCAAACGTGCCCTCACTTACAATTCAGATTATCCAGAATCGCATCTGATGTTAGGGACACTCTATACAACAGAGGGAAAATTTGATTCCGCAGAAAAACATTATAGACGTGCTATCAGACTGAAGCCAGAGATGGCAGGTGCACACCACGGACTCGCGTATCTATACGGACAACACAATCGGGATTTGAATCGAGCAATTGATTTTGCTCGTAAAGCAATAGAATTATCTCCTACTTCAGCACCGTACTACAATACACTTTCATGGTTGTATTACAAGCACGAGAAATATGATGCGGCAGAAGCTGCAGTTTTGAAAGCGATTGAACTTGATCCTGACAATCCAGTTTATCAAGAAGGATTAAAAGAGATCCGTAATCATCGGAAATAGTTTATAATCCTGTTTTGAGTTTACCCCAAATTGTTGTCAACTTACTTTCGGGTTCAACAGCAAGGAACCCTGTTGCTCTTTCAAGTCCATCATTCATAATACTCTGGATGTCCTCCTGTGGAAGTGGAACGTTGAATAACGCAACTTCGTCCAGTAAACCTTCACATTGGTGTCCACCGTTTGACCCATCACCAATCCGCATACGTGAGGGATCAGCATCAAGGCTTGGTTTTTCATAAGCTTGTCTACCTGCTTCTACACCGTCAGTATATATGACAAAACCATCCTCCCCAAAAACACCAGCAAGATGGTGCCAATCACCGTCTGTGATAACTGGTCCACCCCTTGTGCCTCCCCATGCACCTGCTGCTCCTTTAGTAACACTCAATTGAAGCGTTTGTGTGTCTTTATCCACAGCCAAAAGATAGTTGCGAGGATTCTGTCCACGCATCATGATAGACTGCCAACGCGCTCCCTGTGAGGATTTCAGGTTTGCCCATGCGACTATAGTTAGTTCCTCAAGAATGATGCTGTCATTTGCTGCCACCTCAACATATACGTCATTGCCGTTGAATTCCAATGCTCTACCGAATTTTCCTTCTTGCCATTTCTTTGGACCGACAATAGTGCCATCGTTGCCAGCATTGGAGCTATCCTTCGCAACATCTCCACCACCTTCCTCAAAAAGCCATAGACCCGCAACGGAGTCTTGGTCTATTTTCCCGATTGCATAAGGACTCGCAACGAGGATGAGAAGAACTACGATACTAAACAAACATAATCTCATATTCACTTGATTTTCCTCCTATTTCAAACAATTAACGTTTTGGCGAAATGATACCATTTCCTTCTTTGATTGTCAAACGCTGATTAGATTGAGTATCTTTTATTACATCTTTAACACCATTTTGCCAATTTACAATTATTTGGTCAACCATTTTTGCTGTGCCTAACCCAGTTTGGAGTTGAAACTGATTGTGTGAGAGATAACTTCCACCGCTTTTTATCTCTATGATTTTTGATGTTTCACCATACTGTAATGTTACCTTTGAACCAATAGCATCTCGGTTTGATTTCTTACCAATCAACTTGATGCTTATCCAGCTGTTATTTAGGGGAGTATCGTTCCGTAGAAGATCAGGTGTCCCACCTATATTCGTGACCAGAATGTCCATATCACCATCATTATCATAATCTCCAAAGATGGAACCGCGACTGGATTTTTCAATTTGTAATCCGTTTCCACATTGATCCGTAATGTTGGTAAATGTTCCATCTGCACTATTTTGGAAGAGTTGGTTTTGTTGTTTGTAAACTCCTACCTCTTGCAATTGCTCAACGTTGTCGTGCAGATGTCCATTTGCAAAAAAGAGGTCAAGCCATCCATCATTGTCAAAATCCACAAAACCTGTTCCCCATGCCAACGGTAGATGGGTCGGTTCTCCTATGCGACTTTGCGCGGTGACATCCCAAAAGATTCCATGTCCATCATTCTGATACAGTGTGTTGGTTTCAGCTTGGTAATGTGTGAGAATCATATCAAGGTCACCATCATTATCATAGTCCGCAGTGTCAATTCCCATGCTGCTTTCAGCATCACCGTGTTCGTTTCGAGCCGTTCCGATTAATTCGCCTATCTCAGTGAATGTGCCATCACCGTTATTTTTGTAGAGAAAGTTTGCTTCTCTGTCATTCGCGATATAAAGATCAAGCCAACCGTTGTTGTCAATATCTGTCCAGACTACTCCAAGACCTCTACCGAGTAGGTTAATTCCCGATTCCTGTGTTACATTGGTAAAAGTGCCATCACCGTTATTGCGATAAAGCCGATCAGGTGCAGGTGGAAATTCTTCAGGTCGACAATATGCGGGAACACCGTCTTGTGAACAATCTGGGGCATTTTCTAAATTAAGCAACACATAGTTTACAACAACCAAGTCAAGCCATCCATCGTTGTTAAAATCTGCGAAGGCACACCCAGCAGAAAAAAGCGATTCATCTGTTATTCCTACTTGCTTGGATATATCAGAAAATGTGCCGTTCCCGTTATTGCGATAAAGGATATTTTTGCCGAAGTTAGTAATAAAAAGATCGCGATAGCCATCATTATCGTAATCTGCGACACAACACCCGATTCCATAACCTGTATCCCCAACACCTGCGCGTTGTGTCACATCGGTGAAAGTGCCGTCTCCGTTATTACGATAGAGATGATTTGCCGGTTGTACATCAGGTGTTTTCCCTGTGAGTGGTGCCCCGTTGACCATATATATATCCAAGTAATCGTCATTATTGTAATCAAAGAAAGCAGCACCACCTCCCATCGTTTCTACAAGATGTTTCTCACCTATAGCACCATTAAAATGTCGAAATTGGATACCTGCTTCATCAGTGATCCGTGTAAATTGTATATCTGCATGCGCAAGATTAATCCAAATTGTCACTACAATAATTGTGAACCACTTCATATTGTATAAAACCTATGGTCGTATAACCGTTCCATCCATCCGTCTGACTGGTGCCCAACCACCGTTGAGCGGATGTTCTGGGAATGGAAACCTTGCTGCGAGTTCCTCGTTGACATCAATGCCAAGTCCTGGTTCCTCATTTGCCCAAAAACAACCGTCTCTAATTTCTGGACATCCTGGGAACACCTCTTTCGTGTTCTCTCCAAATACATGCTGTTCCTGAATTCCGAAGTTATAACAGGCTAAATCCAATGCAACATTCGCCGCATGTCCAACAGGTGAGACATCACCAGGTCCATGCCATGCAGTGCGTACCCCAAAGAATTCACAAAACGCAGCAAGTTTACGAGCCGGACTAATACCACCAATCTGCGAAATATGTACTCGTATGAAGTCAATTAGACGATCTTTGATTAGATTGACATATTCATTGGGATTGTTAAACAACTCTCCCATTGCAATCGGGATACTCGTCTGTTGACGCATCAGTTGGAAATAGTCAACATCCTCTGGTGCAAATGGGTCTTCAAGGAAAAACAGGTTGTACGGTTCCAATCCTTTTGCTAAATTAATCGCTTGGATAGGCGGAATTCGTTCATGCACATCATGCAGAAGTTCAACCTCGTCTCCTAACTCTGTCCGTAGGTGATCAAAAAGTTTGATGACTGTGTTGACATAAGGTGTCGGTTCAAATGCTGGAGAACTCCGCTTTCCCCCGCCTGCACCATAGGTTGTATATCCGGGAATTGCGACTTGTGCCCGAACATAACGATACCCTTGTTCCATATACCTTCGGACGCTGTTTTCTACATCCTCAAAACTTCCTCCACCTGCGTGTGCATAAAGTGTTGCTGCCTCACGGCACTTTCCTCCAAGCAATTGGTAAACAGGCATGTTTGCTCTTTTACCCATGATGTCCCACAATGCGATGTCAACACCACTGAGTGCGTTGTTTAGTACCGGTCCATTTCGCCAATATGAACTGACAAAACTTGTCTGGAAGATATCCTCTATGTTAGTTGGATCTTTCCCAATTAGAAAAGGTTTCAGATATTCATCAACAGCAGTTGCAACTGCCAATGGACGTTGCGTAAAGGTAGCACAACCAATTCCGTACAGACCGGGTTCACTTGTTTCAACCTTAACAACAACAAGCCGAATCCCATCAGGGGCAGTCAAGATAGTTTTGACATCTGTTATTTTCAAAGTAGCGGTTCTCCTATTTGCTGGTATGTGAAGTCTATGTGTTCAGTGGTATTGTAATCTCTTGATGCAAAAATTTACCAAACTGAACATGGCTTGTCAAGTAAAACCTTATGATGACATAGGATTATTTAATTTTAGGTTTTTCACACAGGTTTGTTAAAGTATGTAAATAACACTTCTACATCCATAAAATCAGTTGAATATGCATCAATTATCTTGTATAATATTCATGCATTCAATACATATCAATTCTTTCTCAAACAGATATAAACATAGAACTCGGAGGTATCCAACATGTTTTTTGGTTTGTTTGATCCAATGTATTTCGTATTTCTTGCACCTGGACTTGCCCTGTCTCTGTATGCAACATGGAAGACAAAAGCGACATTCGCAAAATATTCAAAAGTCGGATCGCAAAAGCGGATGACAGGGGCACAGGCAGCAGCACTCATGCTGCAAAGAAATGGAATTGACGGTGTCAAAATTGAACATACAGGAGGATGGTTAAGCGATCACTACGATCCACGTAAAAAAGTGCTAAGGTTGTCCAATGATGTATATTCAAGTCATTCTCTGTCAGCAATAGGTGTTGCATGTCATGAAGCAGGACACGCTATGCAGGATGCACACGGCTATTCAATGCTAAGTCTTCGTAGTGCGCTTGTACCAGCGACTAACTTTAGTTCGATCTTCTCGTATATTGTGATGATAGCTGGATTCCTTCTCCAGTTGAAGAGCCTAATATTGTTAGGTGTAATCCTATTTTCTGTAGGTGTGGTGTTTTCATTGGTAACACTTCCGGTGGAATGGGATGCGAGTCGCCGTGCTAAAGTTGCGATGGCAGAAGTGGGTATGCTTTCGCCCGATGAAAACCGTCATGCAAGCAAAGTGCTTAACGCAGCATTTTTAACCTATCTGGCTGCAGCAATAACAAGTTTATTAATGCTTCTCTACTATCTGTTCAGGTTAGGACTTTTGGGTGGGGATGAGTAAAATGATTTAAATGGCGCGGCATTGCACCGCGCACATTTAGGGTGTTTGCAAATTATCCTTTGCTTTCAATTTCTACACCGGGCCACTGATCGTTTCGTTCAGTAATATCAACGGTAATCCCATCTGGGTCTTCAACTTTAAAAGCTTCTGATGGTAACTCGTTAGAATTCGGATCGTAAGGTTTAGTGCCATCCAAACCTTCCCATGTAATTTCAAAACCGAGTTCCTCACAACGTTGCGCTGCTTCGCGTAGGTCTGGAACTCGGACTCCTATGTGAAGGTAATCTAACATTCCGCTGACATGCTTTGGACGGTCAGGACCATTATGCTGAAACACGCGAAAATTGTGATAACCATCTGTTAGGTCATAACATCCGTTCATCGTTGAGGCAACAGTCAAACCGAGAGCATCTCTCCAGAAGCGGATACTTTTTTCTAAATTTGTTGTACGGACACCGATGTGTACAAGCGTTGTTGACATAATAGATTCTCCTTTTTACGACACAGGTTGTGTGTCTACTACATTTAGACCCATACAGTTGGTTCTCTATCTTCTGCGCGGTGTTCAAAAAGCAATTTTACATCATCAGGGAATTGATCGAATGTTTCACCGGGAATCGTAGCAGTATTGACACCGAAGAGTTCCAAATTCAACCACCACGGAGCGTATCTCACGACAACAGCGGTTCGACGACCATCACTCGGATTTTCCGCATTAGAATGCCATATTCGACTATCCATGATAAGTACACTACCCGCGCTACCGGTTGCTTGCATTTCACCCGTAAGGGGGTTTCGGTCTCCGATGCCATCCTCTTTACCTCTCGGATTTCTGAGGTCAACATGGGATTTCGGTACAATCCAAGTTCCACCGTTTTCAGTCGTAAAATCGGTAAGCATCCAGAGTGTTGTGATACCAATAACAGCAGATGGGAACGGCTGTGTTATATGCCATTTCTGGTTTAAGTCATACGGAAAATCGGAGTGATATGCACGTACCAGTTTATAATGTGGAGGTCGTATCTTATACTCTGTTTGTGAAATACGTACATACGGTCCTAATAATTCACGAAGGACTGTAAGGAGTCGTTCGTTTGCCAAATGTTCAGCAAAGTTCGGCATAAAACTAATGACATTACGCGCCCATCTGCCATTGTCTTTGCTAAATTGACTATAGTCTGCTTCTGAGGTTTCTACCTCAACACGGACAGAATCGACAACGTCTGCGGGGATAACATTCTCAAGCACACACCAACCTTCTTCACGTAGCTGCGTCACATAAGGATTGGTAGTTTCTGATAAATTATCAGCAGTCATGTGGTTCTCCTTTGGAAGACTTAATTGTAGGTAATGATCTATTATACTAAAATACAGTTACGTTCTTTGTTATGTCGAATTGCAACTTTAATCAGTGGAGTTAGTTGCATGATTTTACCCAGTGAACCGTTGATACCGATCTCACGTGTCGTGATAGCACCCATAACATTGAGTTCACCTGTCCAAAATTTGTATGCGACATCTCCTGTCATCGTGAGTTCAACATCTGGCGTAACATTATCGTATTCATCACAAGAAAGGATATATTCACCATTCGCTGCAGTTAAGGTCATTACACAATCGGGCATAGAATAGTTAAATCTAACGCATAACGTTAGGGACTCAAGTGCCTCTTGTGCTTCAGGTAATGTAGCAATTTCTTCAAATAGTTCACTAATGTAACTATGAAGTTGTTCTGATGTTTCAAATATAGCCATAGTTTGCGATATAGCATACAATATAACATATAGAAGGTCAAATAAAAAATGATTAAGAACCCATTTCACATTTTTCGTGATAACTTTGAAAAAAGTGATCCCAACGGTAATGAACAAGTTGCGAAAGTATTTCAAGATTTTTATGGTAATGAGAATCTTAGATATAAGATACCTCATGGTCATATAGACATAATTCAAACAGAGTATCATATTTCACATATTTTCTTTAATGACAATCCAGTATATTACGAACCACCATCTATCCCTCAGACCGAGTTGTTGAGTCGTACAAAGGATATGTTGGATCGGTATTTTACTGGGGAGTCGGTGAATTTTCAAGAGATTCCAGTTAAAATTGAGAACGGAACAGACTTTCAAAATCAGGTTTGGGATATGATTCATCAGATTCCGTATGGTGAGGTGCGTAGTTACAAATGGATAGCAGAACAGATTGGTAGACCGAAGGCGGTACGGGCTGTCGGTAATGCCACTGGCAGCAATCCGATTACAATTATTATTCCGTGTCATCGTGTCGTTAGAAGCAATGGCAAATTGGGTGGATATGGTGGTGGTCTTGACCGCAAACGTCATTTCCTAACGCTTGAAGGATATCCAGTTGAGGTGTTGCGTGGAAAATAAGAAATATAAGGGTAAGTCAACCGAGGCTATACATGCGGGGGAATCGTTAACTATTCTCCCATCAGATGCGCAAGAAGGTTTGTCAGCAAAAACTGGAGTTCCGTTACTCCCACCTATTTATCAAAATAGTACTTTTCGTTTTAGTTCAGCTGCTGAATGTGCTTCAGCATTCATTGACGAGGAGAGCGGTTATGTCTACACTCGATGGGGTAACCCTACGCAACAGGTTTTGGAAGATAAACTCGCAGTACTGGAGGCAGGTGAATCCTCACTGGTTACTGCATCTGGAATGGGGGCAATTAGCACTGCTCTACTCACCGCCTTAGCAGATGGTGGTCACGTTGTTGCTATGGAAACCCTCTATTCCGCCACATACAACCTGCTAAGGGAAGACCTACCACGAATGGACATAGAAATAACATTCGTTGATGCAACTGATCCAAACAAAATAGAAGATGCGATTCGTCCTGACACAAAGGTTATTTACATCGAAAGCCCAACGAATCCATTACTCAAATTGGTTGACCTCGCTGCTTGTGCAGAAATTGCAAAGAGGCATAATATAACTTCAATCATAGATAATACCTTCGCGACACCTTGTGGTCAACAACCGATTGCTCTCGGCATTGATGTGGTACTCCACAGTATGACAAAATATCTGAGCGGTAACGGTGCAGTCATCGCGGGTGCAATAATAGGAGATAAGGAATTCATTGAACGTGCCAACAAGGGCGCGTTGCGAAACTTCGGTGCAGTCATCAGTCCGTTTAATGCTTGGTTGACATTACTCGGTATACCCACATTGCCGCTTCGGTGGACACGGCACTGTGAGAACGCTATCTGTATTGCAACATTCCTTGAGCAACATCCTGCAGTGGCTTGGGTGCGTTATCCGGGGTTAGTTAGTCATCCACAGCATGAACTTGCGAAATGCCAGATGAACGGTTTTGGTGGTATAATAACGATGGAACTCAAAGGTGGACATGCTGCAGGCGAAACATTGGTAAACCAACTACAAATCTGTTCATTAGCAGTGAGTTTAGGCGATGTGCGAACTTTAGTCTGTCATCCTGCCTCAACGACACATTCACACGTGCCTGCCGAAGTCCGTCAGCAGACTGGAATCACGGACGGTTTAGTCAGGTTCTCAATAGGCTTAGAGGATACTGAGGATATCATTGCTGACCTTGGTCAAGCGTTAGATGCTATTTCAACATAGTACTATAACCAATCTATTCTCGTATTTCTGAAGATGGATTGATATACAGTAGGTAGTATACGTAACGTTTAACCATAAGCGTCAATTTAGTGATTCTTGTATGTCTGAACCAGGATGGACAGGATTTCAAGATTTACAGGATAAGAGGTTTTGGGTAGGTGGATGTTTCTTTGTAGCGTAAACTTTTAGTTTGCGTACAAAACGACTACGGCATCTGATTATTGTTTGAACTTCAATTGACTTTTGATGTCTAATCTGATAAAATTCGTGATGCAAATTCAATACTGCAAACCATTAAATTGATACATAAACAACTTATTACATGCACTAAAGAAATGACATCAGAAACATCACAAAAAAACAAAAATAATAATCCTCTACGAAAAATCCCTAAGATAGATAATTTATTATCTTTACCAGAAATACAAAATCTACTGTCATCTTATTCACGAACCCTTGTAAGACAGGTTTTAAGGTCTATTGTCTCTGATTTACGGACGGAAATCTTGAAAGGAGATAGTGACCTGATACTCCCTGAGTTATCAGAATATGCAGAATTAGCATTACAACGAATTCAAGAAATAACAAGTCCACCACTCCGAAAAGTCATCAATGCTACTGGCACTGTAACACATACTAACCTTGGTCGATCCCTGTTATCACCAGCTGCATGTGATAGTCTGGTTAATGCTGCAAAGAATTATGTCAATCTTGAATTTGATCTTGAAACAGGTAAACGTGGACACCGTGACAGGATAACCGAACCGTTCTTACAACAATTAACCGGTTGTGAAGCATCAACTGTCGTTAATAACAATGCAGCAGCAGTATTGATTGCCCTACAAACCGTAGCGAAGGATAAAGAGGTAATCGTATCACGAGGAGAACTGATAGAAATTGGTGGTGCATTCCGAATTCCAGATGTAATGGCAGCAAGTGGTGCGATTCTTAGAGAGGTAGGTACTACCAATCGCACACATATTCGCGATTATGCTGAAGCAATTAATGAGAATACAGCACTCATTTTGAAGGTACATCCGAGTAATTATAAGATTATAGGATTTACCACTACACCTGAAATGCATGAATTGACAGAACTCGGTACAGAACGTGGCATCACAACTATGGAAGATTTAGGTAGTGGTGCGTTGATTGATTTGACACAATATGGACTACCTTACGAACCGGTTGTCGCAGAAAGAATTTCCAGTGGCGTGGACATTGTGACATTTAGTGGTGACAAGTTACTTGGTGGTCCCCAGGCAGGAATAATCGTTGGAAAAGCAAATTGGATTCATCAAATCCGTAAGAATCCTCTAATGCGTACACTGCGGATAGATAAGCTGACTATCGCCGCTCTCTCTGCAACACTACAAGCATACCAGAATCATGACACACTATCAGAACATTTCCCAATGATTCAACGGTATACTCGATCAATTGACGAGTTACAAGTTGCTGCTGAACATATTGCTGACAGACTACAGGTGATATTTGAGGACATAGTTACAGTTGAAATATCAGAAACTCAATCGGAAATTGGTAGCGGATCACTACCTGTAGAAACATTACCGAGTATTGCAGTTGTGCTTAAACCACAAACAGTATCTGCAGAAACACTTTCAGAGCATTTTAGACACGGCAACACACCAGTTATTGGTCGGATAGAAACCGATCAACTGTGGTTTGATGTGCGAACGTTATATGAAGAAGAACAGGAATTGTTGATTCAGACAGCAGAAGAGATTACATCAAAGTTAGATAATTCAAAATGACATCATGGTGTTGGGTATATTAATCATTTTACTTTGTCTGTTATGTGGATGCACAGAGACACCTCAGAATACCTATGACTCAACTGCGTTACCTGAACAAATTGTATCTCACATTGATGACGCAGAAATGCAGTTAATTCCATCTGGAACTTTTCTGATGGGTAACCACAAAGAAAATATAGGTGATATGGATGAGTTACCTGTTCATGAAGTATTTATTGATGCATTCTACATGGATATTCATGAGGTTACAAATGCACGATACCAACAGTTTGTTATTACCACGGGTTATCCACCACCACCTTTATGGCACGACAGTAAATTTAATAAACCCGATGCTCCGGTAGTAAACGTTACATGGCAGGATGCCGTTGTATATGCAAGTTGGGCAAATAAAAGGTTACCAACTGAAGCGGAATGGGAATATGCAGCACGTGGCAATCTTGTTGGAAAAATGTATCCATCGGGTGATATAATTACACGCAATGATGCCAATTTCGGTGGTGAAGAGGGTAGAGATATTTGGAGATGGAGTGCCCCTGTTGGTAGTTTTGCTCCAAATGGGTTCGGTCTATATGATATGGCAGGTAATGTTTGGGAATGGTGTTTTGATGAGTATAACGCAGAAATGTATGCGACATCACCTAAACAGAATCCACGTTACGGTAGAGAAACTGCACCTGATGACGAAAATTTTCGTATATTGCGGGGCGGAGGTTGGAGTGGTAGCAGGACTGACCTACGCGTGTCTGATCGATGGTATCATCTTACAACAGGAAGTACGATTGGATTCAGGTGTGTCAAGGATATACAACAATAAATATTGAAATAAAATATACATATTGCAAAGTAAAAACTGTATCCTCCTAAGATTATTTCTAAGGTGACTATTTTATGTCTGTTAGTGTACAACTAAACCATATTACAAAAGCTTTTGATACCACGTTGGCTGTCAATGATATTTCATTGACTATTGAATCAGGAGAACTTTTTTTCTTACTCGGTCCGTCTGGTTGTGGAAAATCAACGTTACTCCGTGTGATTGCAGGTTTTTACAAACCTGACACGGGTAAACTCCTGTTTGACGATAAGGAAATGAACAAAGTTCCACCTCACCAACGTAATACGGGTATGGTATTCCAAAACTATGCCTTGTGGCCCCACATGACTGTGGCAGAAAATATAGAATACGGTCTGAGACTACGAAAACTCAGTAATTCAACGCGTGATGAAAAGATTACTACAGTCCTTGAAATGGTGGAAATGAGTGAATACAGAAATAGACCCGTAAACACATTATCAGGTGGACAACAGCAACGAATCGCTTTAGCCCGTGCTTTAGTGATTGAACCCAGTGTATTGCTTCTTGACGAACCGCTTAGTAATTTGGATGCTGCACTACGACAGAATCTACGCGACGAAATCAAAAACATCCATAGACGTACGAAGATTACAACTATCTATGTAACCCATGACCAAGTTGAGGCTATTTCTATGGCAGACCGGATGGCTATTATGAATGATGGTGTTTTTGTTCAAGTCGGTACACCGCGTGAAATATATCAACATCCAGCGGATCCTTTCGTAGCAAGTTTTGTCGGTGAGACCAATTTTATCTCTGGTAATATCAAGGAGAATGCTGATGGTAAAGCTACAATTGAAACACCATTTGGTGTCCTTCATACGGAAAGCGTATTCCACGATTTTACTCTCGGGGAAGAAGTATGTTGTTCTATACGTCCGGAGACGATTCAACTGAATGGTAATATATCATCAAACAAATTGACTGCTAAAGTTGATGCTGTCACATATCTTGGTAGAGTAGAAGAGTACGCCCTCATTATATCAGACACACTAAAGCTGAAAGCAATCATTCATAATCCTGGTACTGAAACAAAGAAACCTGGAGATACTGTTGATATTTCAATATCTCCAGATGCGATTGTTCCACTTCCAATTAATAATTAGCAACCAAATGAATCTAACACTGAATCAGCGTAAAGCTCTCAATATTGACGAACATATCTGTGTAACAGCAGGTGCCGGGTCAGGAAAAACTACAGTATTAGTTGACCGTTACCTCAATATTTTAAAAAAAGGTCGTGGATGTATTGCACCTCGAGATATTGTGGCAATAACTTTTACAGATAAAGCAGCTGCTGAAATGAAGGGACGCATTATTGAACAACTAACTGATGCTGCGGATATAGATGGACGTGATATGTTTCTTGAAGAGATGAATGTCGCTCCAATATCTACAATTCATGCCTTCTGTTTACGTATTTTAAGAGAATTCCCATTCCAAGCAGGTGTTCCAGCAAATTTTAGTATCATACAAGGAATTGACCAAAAACTATTGATGAAGCAAACGCTTCATAATTCCCTTAGAGAGATAGCAACCGATCCCACACATAGGCTTTACGATGATTTGCGGATTAGCCTTCAACGGTACGGAAACCGCAAAGGTATAGTGGATCTGTTGACAATAATGATAGACAAACGGGATGTTATTGAACAAGTAATTCGAAATGTGTATTCAAACCAAAACGGATCTATACCTGAACCTTGGATTTCATTTTATCTCGCTAACTTACCTTCTGAAACTGAGGTTACTGAATATATCGATTGTATTGACTCAGTTCTGGAAGTAGCACGCGGTAAGAATGTCACCGAAGTAAGTATCTTAATCTCAAAATTAGATTTATTGCCAGACCGTAACCCAGTCTCACCGGGTGTATTGACTATACTGAAAGATATAGCAGTATTAATTACTAACAAAGATGGTAGTATAGGAAAAGGGAATTTTCTCGGACGGGGTGTTGATGCAACCAGTCTTGAAGATGAAATCGAAGTCCTTGTTTCTGTATCAAAAAGAATAAAAGATGCACGTATACCTGATGCAGAGGATACAGAAACGGATGATCACTATCTCGTAAGTACGACACACCATCTTCTGAGGCTTTATGAATATCTTCTTGATCAATACAATTCTGCCAAACTTTTACAAGGTCTACTTGATTACAATGATCTCCAGTTAAAAACACGTGATCTACTTAAAGATAGCAATGAAATACGAGAAACTCTGTTAGAACGTTACAAATACTATATGATCGATGAATACCAAGATACAAACGAAGTTCAATATGACTTAGTCATGTTGCTTACCAATAAGTTACAGAACGCTAATCTGTTTATCGTTGGTGATCCTAAACAGAGCATTTACGGATTTCGTGGTGCAGATGTGCGTGTCTTTGATAGAACGAAACAGCAAATAATTGATAATGGTGGTTTGGATATCAAACTCACAGAGAATTTTCGTTCATTACGCGATAGTGTTGGGGTCGTCAATCACTTTTTTCAAGAATTGATGAGTGATGGTTCGCAGAACGAATATGAAGTTGCGTTTGAACCTCTGATACAAGCAAGAGATACAAATGGTGATGGAGCAGTCGAAATCATACTTGGAAACAAAAATAACGAAGAAGGTAACGAAGCATTAATTATTGCACACCACATTAACAGTATGATTGCTAACAATGTACAGATTTGGGAAAAAAATGAAAGTGGTAACGAAACTTCTCGACCTATAAAATATGGTGATATCGCTATCCTGATTCGAAATAGAAACCATCTATCAGATTTAGAAAAAGCGTTACTCAATGCCAATATACCACACCTTATCACAGGCGGAGTCGGTTTTTATCAAAGACAAGAAATCTACGATATTTGGAACTATCTCAACTTTCTTGACGCACCAGAAAAACACGATTCATCACTTATAGGAATCCTCCGAGGACCAACATACGGTATTTCCGATACTGAGTTATATGAAATATCAAGACAAAACGGTATAAGTTTATGGAATAAATTGAACAATTATTCATCGCCTTCAAACCAACTCAAACAAGCAAATGTAACCATAAACAACCACCTGCAGTATGCACATCGGATGCCTGTAAATCGCTTGATACACACTATTGTCAATGAAACAGGACTGATAGGAACATTGAATATAGGAAAACAGGGGCAGCAAAGATGGGCGAACTACCAAAAGTTATTAGACCTCGCAAGAGATTATGATAGCGATGAAAACAAACAAACATTATCTGATTTCATTGAGTTTTTAGACATTTTAATTAATGAAGAACCTCTTGAAGGGCAAGCACCGATAGAAAACACAAGTGGATCTGTTGAGATAATGACTATCCATTCTGCGAAAGGCAAACAATTTCCAGTTGTAATCCTACCGTTTCTTAATCGTGGAAGTAAACCTAATAATCCTCCATTTATTGATGAGAAACTTGGTATCGGTTTCAATCCTTATGAACCAGAGGATGAATATGCTAATACCAAACCTGAGATAACAAACCAGATGAAAGAACGCGCTACTGAAAAAGACGAAGCAGAAAAGAAACGAATCTTTTATGTTGGTGCAACCCGCGCAACAGATAGATTAATCTTGTCAGGTTCTCTTAATCACAATAATAAACTTGATAACATGCAAAAATGGCTCTATGACTATCTTGGTATTGATATAGATGCAGATTCGTATAACACACAAGTAAGTATTAATATATATCGGAACGATAAGCCAACTAATAGGATTATTGACCTACATATTCCTATCATAAAACAAATAGCTTCCACTGAAGATGCAAATATGTTGACTGAGGATTTAGAGACAGTTGAATTTCCTAAACTTCCAATTGTCAAACTTAATCCTTCTACTATAGACTCATCCGTTTCTATAGAAGAGCTTGCTGACTTTTCCCGTTGTCCGCTCTGTTACCAACTTAAATATCTTCTAAAGTTACCACAACTGGAAGGAAGGCAAACCCAATTACAAGAAATGGACATTGACGACATCATCCGCAATGTTCTTGCTAAAGTTAAACACGTCTCAAATTCACATCGCGTAGATACTTTTATTCTACAAGCGTTAGATAGTATGTCAAATTTAACAGATGACTCGTCTATATCAGAAAACCTACCTAAAATAAGGGAACATGTGAATAATATTCTGAATTCCCAAATTGGGAGAACTGCACTTCAGTCTTCTGATAGTAATATAAACCATCATATTTACGCGGACATAAATGGACATGTTATCTCAGGTTCAATTGATAGACTATATAAAGATCAAACTGGACTATGGCAAGGGTTGAACTATACATCATGTGTAAAAGGTGAATTAGATTACTATATGCCAGAAATGGAATTACTTGGACTTCTTATGCATAAATCCTATCCGACACAGCATAATATAACGATTAGTTATTACTTAACTAAACTAAATCAATGTCTAAGTAAAAGTTTCAGATCTACCGAATTTCAGGACATTATAGATCGCTGTATAAATAACATTACTTCACTTCAAATGATAACCTATACTAATGATTTTACACATAGTAGTTCTTGTCAATATGCTGATTCAGAAGAACAGTATACAATCAACTAACAAAGGAGAAAACAGTGAAAATCACAAATGTCTATGTTTATTGTCTCTTTATCCTATGTTTCTCAATGTGTGCAGTCTTGTCCGCATTTGCAGGAACATGGAGAGATGATTTTGAAGACAATAACACAAAAGAATGGGAAATATTTAACCTCGACCGTCAAGTCGAAAAATGGTGGATAAATGATGGTGAAGCGGTTGGTGAAATATTTCTACCCGGTTTCATGAGTCTTTGGCTTACAGGAGAAATGAATTGGAGATTCTATAGTGTATCCTGTCGAATTATGTTAGAAGAAGAAAAAAATGATCCTCCTTATATTGGTCTAACACTTCAGGATAGAGGACATGAAAATAGTCGTTATCTATTTTCCCTTCTTTTTGTTTCTGATACTGTAAGCATAATAAAAGGTATAGCAGGGGGCGGAAGAGTAAATCAACCATTTGTTCTGGAAAAAGGTGTATGGTATGATCTTTCTGCTTCAGTATCTGAGGATGGAACGCTTAAATTCACAATAAATGACTTTGAATTTACAGCAGTTGATCCTACACCTCTAAGAGGTGGGAAGGCAGGACTCGTCGTTAGTGATGCACGTGCCAGATTTGATGATGTAGAAATAACAGGTGATAACATTCCAAATGGTGGTCCAGGTAAACCGCGTGATGTTGAACCTCGAGCGAAACTCGCAACGACTTGGGGAAAACTGAAAATCAGGTGACATTAAGATCTGGTTTGTTTGTCAATGTCATTCTGTTTCGGATTTTATTCCTTGATTGGAAATAGTGAAAGGTGTGTCTTGTTACTTATACCCGAAAAATTGTCCGATAAGACTTTTTTTAAGTCAACAATGTTGACTTTGGTGTCTTGTATCGTTGTGATTGCATCCTTTATGACTACTGTAAGCCTTTTTGCAGAAAGACTCCCACAATTTACAGAAATCACTAAGGAAGCAGGAATCGATTTTGTGCATAATAATGGTGCCTTCGGTGAAAAGTATTTACCTGAAACAATGGGGTCAGGTTGTGCAATTTTCGATTACAATGCAGATGAATGGCAAGACATACTACTCGTAAATGGAATGGATTGGGTAGGACACCCAACAGGAAAACGTCAGACATTAGCACTGTACCGAAATAATATGGATGGCACATTCACAGATGTAACAATACCTGCTGGTTTGAATTTGCCGTTATATGGTATGGGTGTTGCAATTGCCGATTATGACAATGATGGGGACGACGATATATATATCAGTTGTCTCACAGATGATAGACTTTTCCAAAATAGTGGGGATGGTACTTTTGTTGATGTTACAGAAAAAGCTGGAATAAATAATCCAGGTTTTGGCACAAGTTGTGCTTGGTTGGATTACAATCTGGATGGTTATCTGGATATTTACGTGGCGAATTATGTTGAATGGTCAATTGAGACAGATATTTTCTGTACTCTTGATGGGAAAAATAAAGCATACTGTACACCTGAATCGTATAAAGGACAAGCAAGTAAACTCTTTCGTAATCGCGGTAACGGAACATTCGTTGATGCATCACGTAATGCTGGTATAATTGATCCTGATAGTAAGTCATTAGGTGTGTGTATCCTTGATTTTAATCAAGATGGACATCCAGATATCTTTGAGGCAAACGATACACAGCCAAACAAATTGTATCAGAACAACGGTGATGGTACTTTTATAGAGGTAGGAATGCTGACAGCAGTTGCTTATGATGAAAGAGGTGTTGCTACAGGAGCAATGGGTGTGGATGCTGCAGATTATGATAAGAGCGGACGAGAAAGTATCATAATAGGTAATTTTTCTAACGAAATGCTGAACCTATACCACAATGAAGGTGATTTCTTTCATGACGATGCCCCTATAGCACAACTTGGTAGAACAAGTTTATTGACACTCACCTTCGGTTGCTTTTTCTTTGATTTTGACCTTGATGGTAATATTGACATTTTTACCTCAAATGGACATGTGGAAACAGACATTAACAAAGTCCAAAGTGAGGTAACCTACGCACAACAGCCACATCTTTTCCGAAACATGTCAGGAGGTATATTTAAAGATGTCCTCCACATGGTTGGAGGAGATTTGGCTAAACCTGTTGTTGGAAGAGGAGCTGCCTACGGTGATATAGATAATGATGGAGATCTGGATTTACTTGTAACAACATCAAATGGACCTGCTCATCTATACCGTAATGATGGTGGAAATAATAATAATTGGATTAAAATCAAACTGGTTGGCACTAAGAGTAACAGAAACGGTATTGGTACACGTATCCTACTAAAATCGTCTATTGGCACTCAAACAAAAACAGTGAAAAGTGGATCAAGTTACTGTTCACAGAGTGAATTAACCGCAACTTTCGGCATAAATGGTGATACCGTTATTGAATCCATAGAAGTATTATGGTTAAGCGGAGAAGTTTCTGAATTGTCTAATGTCCAACCCAATCAGAAAATATCTATAAAAGAGGGACAGTGAGAGATATAAACATTGAATAACTATAATTTGATATTGGCTATAAATCAAATATGACCTGTGCCTCCCAATCACCGTTAGGATTCTGTTTCACATATAGTTGATGGTATGTAATCGCCTTTATCTCAGTATATACAACATGTTTATCAAAATTCGTTGGTTCACCATAGACTTTAGCACTTAACTCTGTAGAACTGAGATTGAGAATCTCTACACGTTTAAAAAACATTTCTTCCGTTTCATGTCTATAATTCAACTCATCTAACCAAGCAACAATTAACGCTTCAATCGTATCAGCTTGAACGTGAATGTCTATTTCAGATGCTTCATCTATTGAATTAACAACTGCGATCATTTCAAATAGACCGTGTGCTGCATTCGTGAAAAGGGATATAAGCGAATCTCCCCGAACAAGCAAACCTGCATCGGCAGTATGTTCTATGAATTCAAAAGGTTTCATTACCATTTTATTACTATTTAATCAAAGATCTAAATACATTATTTAGTCTCAAAGTGTAGGACTCAATCAGTTTCAGTAAACTAACAGAATATACAATGACTATGATGTTTTTAGATTATCTATCCTTTTTTATAGACTCACACTATTATATTCAAAAAGTGATAAAGAGTCATCCATTATTGTTCTAATGTCTAATTCTATACATATTCTCAAAAATTCAACTTATATCTCACGAAAACTGTTTGGCATCTGTGCTATCCTGATAATTGGATGGTTATGTGGAAACTATATAATTCTACACGCAGAACCATGGAAGTGTGGGACACCGCTGTTGTGTCAGCATATACCCCCCGCTAACCTACAGAACAGTACAAGCATTAATAACATATTAGCAGCACCTGCAGCACCTGCCAAAAAAGGACAAATTGACCGATTTTTTATTCACATACCCACAGCATCAATCAAAGCAAAATGTGTTGCAGTAGGTGCACATTGCTACATCTATATTGATGAAACTTTCCAAGATATGCTTACAGATAATGAAGCAGAAGCAGTTGCGGATACTTTTGATACAAAGATATATTCTGAAGTACATCACTGGATTGGATCAGAGTTTCAACCCGGTTTAGATCGGGACAATAAAATCACTATCCTATTTCACGATGTTGGCATGAATATGTCTGCCAGAGATTACGGAGGGTATTTTTCACCAATTGACCAGCACCCAACATATCCAACAAGTAACCGAAGAGATATGTTGTATTTGGACATTTTTCAATTCAAGCAACGTTCACGGCATACCTTCTATAGCAGTCTTGCCCACGAATTTGCACATCTTGTGAATTGGTATCAGAATGGAGGGACGACCGATCAACGTTGGTTAGAGGAAGGTATTGCTTCGCTAACAGAGTGGGGAGTTTATGGTACTGTTCATACATTATTTGTGGATGGTTACCTTGCAGAACCAAGTATATCATTGACGACCGCTAACAATTTTGAATCTTATTATGGCGCAGCATTTATGTTTCTTCTATACCTTTATGAAAACCATGGCGGCATTGACTTCATACGTAGACTTGCAGCAGAAGATTCACTCGGACTACCAGCGATAAATACTTCATTAGGTGATAATAAAAACATTGTTGACGTTTTTCTATATTGGTGTATTGCGAATTGGTTAAACAATCCTGTTAACGGTAGGCAACTTAGTTATCAAAACCTGCCTAATCGGAAAGTGACAAAACGCACATCTCGTATCGCTCGTTTTCCGTATATGTCAGATGATATACCTATAGACAGTTGGGGTGTAGAATATATTCTCTTTCAGAATTTACCAGAAAACCTTGAATTGACCTTGATATCAAACAATCAATCAAAGTTATATGCAAATATAGCATATTTTGAACCCAACAGAAATCGTCCCATAATCACTCCTGTTCCATCAGTACCTGAACCAAACAATCCTAATAATCAAGGTATTAATAAGATGGAGCTATCGCATTTAAAACGTGAAGGAGAGATCCTTTTAATTGTTACCTCCGAATATCCACAGTCGTTCCGTTATCTTGCTATTCAGGGAGAGGGAAATGCAGCAATAAATATATTACAAAATACACCTGAAAGAAATATAAATCCATTGGATGGACAGTGGATGCCTAACACAGTTACATTTCCTTCAAAAAGCAACACTGAAATGATTAACACAATACGAAATGTAGGAATATCTTTAATTCCATCAGATAACTTTCCAAAACTTGAACCGATGACACAAATTCATCTATCAAGCAACTATTACGAGATTGTTATACAGGATGATAAAGCCTTTGCTGCAAGTGATTGGGGTGTTGAGATATTTACTTTAAACCCATCACCAATACATATTGGTGAAATTGAGACACCCGGAATTGCTCAAGCTATCGCCATTGATGGAGATAATGTCTATATCGCGGATGGGGAATCGGGAATACATGTTATTGATGTTAATCAGCCCACATCACCACTATTGTTAAAAACACTCTCAGGATTACAAGATGCCCTTGATGTATATATATCAGATGGTAATTTATATGCACTTGATGCAGTGCGGGGTCTGTTGATATATGATCAACAGGATATACACAATCACGACAAACCGCAACCAAGACGTACATTTCAAACAGCTGGCACACCATTAAATGTCTCAACAAACGATGATGGAACAATTTATTTAAGTGATAATGCTCAGGGATTATACATATTGACTCCAGATCAACTTGGAGGTTTTACGGTTAATGGGATAGTCTCTATTCTTGCAACTGATTTTGATATATTGGGAAATTTTGTACTTGTTGCATCTGGCGATCTTCGTATAATGAATTTTGCTAATCTGATTGCACCAAGAATCGTGTCTCAGGCAAACACGCCAGGAAACGTCTCATCAATTAATTTCTTTCAAGAGTTATTATATCTGACTGACCGTCAATCAGGACTTCAAATCGTTAATGTTAATAATACGAATTCACCACGTGTTATTTCTTCAATTCCAACATTTGGAAATGCTGAAGATGTTGCTCTATGGTATTCTGATACAGATAAGGGAACTTATGCGTATGTTGCGGATGGTAAAGGAGGAATTCAAACCATAGATGTAACACATCCTGATATACCAACATGGGTTAATCACTATCATACTGGAGGTATTGCCTATTCACTTGATGTAGAAGATAACGGAGTTAATACTACAATTGCAATTGCAAACGGAATAGGTGGATTGAAAACTGCCGAACTGACTGATCCATATAATGGTGAGATTTCGCAGGTCACTCGGTCTTTCGATGGAGAACAGGGAGTACTAAGTGTTCATCTTCAAAATCCATACGTTTATGTTGGAATTGAAAATGGTATGGATGTCATAAATATACGAACGGGTGAAAAACTTGTACATATTCCAACAACACATCCTGTTTGGGATATTACCTTGATTCAAGACTACGCATATTTATGTGCAAAGGACCTTATTGTAGTTGATATAAAAGACCTTGCCCGCAGTCAAATAGTATCACAACGAAATTTACCTGGATCAGCATACAGAATGACGCATAATGCATCACATGTATATATTGCTTCGTTGGATGGTGGCGTTCAGATTTTAGATATTGAAGACCCAGCACAACCACGTCCAATTTCTCAATATAATACGATAGGTAATGCGACAAATGTCACTCTTGATGATAACCATCTATTTGTATTAGACAACCTGAACGGTGTACTACAATTAAATGTACAAAATCCTATTCAACCCGTACTTACCCAAGAGTATACAGATACACGATTACCAATTGCAGCTGAAGTTATTGGACATTTTCTCTACCTGCTTGATATTGACTCACTACAAATTATAGATACTCGTTCTATGCATCGTCAATCACGTTATACGCAATTGCAATCCCCTACTGACCTTGTCGTTAACGACACAGCTGTATATATTACAGATAGATTTCAACTTAAAACATTCCGCATTAATACAGACTCCTCCAAACTTGCGGTCGAAGAAGTATCAACTGACTCTCTTTCACAAACTAAACCGTTGATTTCATTACCTACAAATCAACTCTTCCAAAACCACCCAAATCCGTTCAATCCGGAAACTTGGATTCCTTACTCACTTGCAAACAATAGCTATGCATCGCTGTCAGTATATAATTCACAAGGTCGTCTTGTGTTTCATCATTCATTGGGTTTTCAAAGAACTGGAAAGCACACTGCTTATTGGAATGGACGGAATATGCATGGTGAACCTGTCGCCAGCGGTGTTTATTATTATACACTTACTGCAGGAGATTATTCCCAAACCCGGAAAATGGTTGTAAGACGTTAGCATTAGTTTAAAAAGATAACAGGATATATTTTGACAGAAATCCAATCAATATATCCTTTCATTATTTCATTCATATACCCACCATAACATTAAGTGTTTCTGTAACCCATAGGTAATAATAACGTTAAAATGAATATAATAGGGTAAGGATTTATGCGCGAACACCTTGTTTCCTTAACATATACCCGTTGTTGGTTAGTATCCACATTTGTGGTTTTACTGCGTAAAAATCCTGACAGTCCGAACGGTTTATATATTATGGACTTTTTTGGATAGGTTAGTTTTAACCGTTCGGAACCCTTTTTATATCTTAATTAAATAATAGAAAAATTGAAAAAGATGGTACAATTGCAGATTTATTAAAGGAGACTTACTTATGGCAGCGAACAGTGTATCTGGTAGTTTTCGGGGTATCGAAGTGAGTTTTAGCCAAAATGGACCCCATATTGTCATGAGTGTATTAAACACAGGAGAAGAAGGCAGACGTTTACGTGTGATGTTTCAACAGCAACCACTTAGTGGTCGTGTCAATTGGACATCATTTCAATTGACGGGAATGGTACAAGATGTGGTCGTGCCACCAGAGGTAATACATTCGCACAAGTTGGCATTTTATGTTGATAGTCATGAACCTATTGCCACTTATACTGAGAAGATATTGGAAGAGTTAAGACTGCTCAGTAGCAATAATCCAGTGGAAATGCCTGAGACATCATCAGAACCTACAGTTGAAAACCAGGCACTTGAAACACCTAATGTTGTTGAAGAAATTGATGACACAGAGAATCAACAACAGCAAGGAATTGATGATGTAAATTCAGTGGCAGAAAATAATTCCTCAATTCCACAACACGTAGATGACGTTGTATCAGAAGAAATACGAGAGAGTGAACCTGAAAATGCTTATCCTGAAACGGATGTTGCTACGAGTGTAGAAGCTGAAATCTCTGATAACAATGTAGACATTGATGTAAATCATCCCTCAAAAAGTGATACAGTCCAGGAAGATATTAATGCAAAAGAATCTGATGATTCCGATATACCAAAACGCAAGTCGCAATATATTGGAGACTTTCTACCAGATGTAAGTGCTGAACTTAGGTTTAAGATTAAAGTTCCTACGATGCCAAAAAGTGCTACTAAGAAACAAACGAATTTTATACCACCACGTGCTTCTGTTTCCTCAAATGGTAAAAACAAAAAAAATGGTGTCTTTGCTCAATTAGCAGGAGTGATGGGATTTAGTTCTCAGAACAAGAAAAAGCAACACTATCTTGAGCAAAACAAACATATACATGAGAAATTTCATGCAGATTTGGAAAAGTTGGAAACTGATTACAATACAGGTTCCGGTATACCTCTTGACAATTGGGACCTTGACTCTTTAGATGAACAACAGACTGCCATACTACTTCTGAATCTCATGGTGAACGAGATAAGTGCATGGCAAAAGGATGCAAAAAAGAACAGTAAGACTAAAGAAACTCTGGCTGAGGACCTTAAGAAGATTGAAGAGGATTTGAAGCAAACTCTTAAACAGACACGGGGTATAGATGCACCCGCCCCAACTCTTTTCCCGGATAGAACTGCATCATCTGACAATGATCTTGAACATATTCAGAAAGACTGCGATAGTTATCTCAACCGTTTTTCTAAAAAGTTGGCTTCACTTGAACAGAAGCATGCAGAAAAAGTTAGAGTTTCTGTTTTTAAAAAGTTTTTACTTGAATTCGTTAGAGATGAACTATTTCCAACCGTGGCTGAGTACAGTTCCCTTAAGTCCGTCCAAACAAGATTAAATTGGTTCCTTAGTTTAGTGGATTACGAATTGATACCTATTGAGCCGGGTAAAACAAAGTTTTCCCCTAATATCCATGAGGCTAAAGAAAAACGAAGCAGCGAATTTGAATCCGATACGATTGTTGAAGTCATTTCACCGGGTATACAATTAAAAGGTGGAGAACGGATAATCCAAAACGCTGTCGTGGTTCAAGCGGAATAACAAGTGGTTACTCGAGAAAAATTACTTCATAACATCTCACAGATTCCACAAGTGAATATTGGGCATTTCCCTACCCCTCTTGAGGAATGCCCACGTCTATCTGAAGCACTTGGTGGTCCACACATTTATATCAAACGCGAGGATTGTTCTGGCTTAGCTATTGGTGGCAATAAAGTTAGACAATTGACATTCACGATTGGTGATGCTGTGCATCAAGGTGCAGATACAATCGTACACGGTGCTGCGTCACAATCTAATCACTGCCGACAAGCAGCTGCAGCCTGTAGTAAACTTGGTTTAAAATGCTATCTACGTCTGGCACGGGATCATAAAAGTATCGTGCAGGGTAATTTACTGTTAGACCATCTTGCAGGTGCAGATGTTGAAGTCGTGGATATCCCATTCGGTCCTGAATTAGAAGAACATAAATTGAAGTTTGCTGAGAAATTAGAAGCAGACGGACTCAAACCTTATGTCGTTACTTTTCCCCGTTCAACTGCTCTTGCTGCGGTTGCATTTACGTGGTGTGTCGCTGAAATTAATGAACAACAGAATCAGATTGGTATTGACGCAGATTGGATATATGCCTCATCGGTAGGTGGAACTCAAGCAGGCTTAGTGCTTGGTACAAAAGCACTCGGTATGAAACTAAAGACTTATGCATGTGCTCCGATTCTCTGGGAAGGGAAGATCGAGCGGATATGCGATGCAGCCAATTCCGCTGCGGATATATTAAATCTTGATACTCGTGTGATAGAATCAGATATCCTAAATACAGATGATTATATCGGTGAAGCATACGGATACTTAACCCCAGAATGTATCGCTGCCGTCAAATTGGTAGCAAGCACTGAAGGTATTTTACTTGATCCTGTCTACACTGGGAAAGCAATGGCATGCCTTATTGATCATATCAGAGAGGGAAGATTAGATTCCAACGATACTGTTATCTTCCTGCATACTGGTGGAACGCCTGCCCTGTTCGCATATAATGAAGAGTTAGTTGAAGAACAGAAACTATAAGGTTTGTATACAACAGCTGTTTCAGCACTTCAACTATCCTTATTCCTAACTTTATCAAAATGCACAAATTCAGAGGAATCCAATCTAACTGAATTTCCATCCTCAGAACTGACATACCCTAACCTTAATAGTGTCATTACTTCATGTGTATCAGGAATATCGAAATGTTCACGAATTTCATCTCGGTCTGTTTCTTTTTCTAAAGGAGCACTGACAAATTGCACCCCAATTCCAAGTGCGGTTGCAGCAAGGAGCATATTCTGTATCATCATACCCATACTCAACCACATCCATCGAGTTGCCCCTTCACCCGGAGGTCGTCTATTTGTATTCATCGTTATTAAAACTAACAGTGGAGACTCGCGTACTTGTTTTGAAATATCCTTTGCAGGAATTTTACCTGCCCCTAAATGCCCCAAAATTGTCAAAGACTTCGCATGTTTTAGCAACCCTTTCAGAATGTTACCGGTTATTTTGTTTGTGCCGTCTTCAAGTAACTTTGGTAGCGTAACATGGTCAGCAAGTAGTACACCATCACCCCGTTCTTGCCATTCTGTTTCATTGAGACACATCCAGACACTATTGTCATCTAAGAACTTTGCATCCTTGAACTGTTCAACAATTGCCTTCTCAGTCAAATTGGCAAGTACCTCTTTACCTTCTGACTCTTCAATTAAGATTAACTCCCACGGTTGTACGTTGAAAGGTGAAGGTGTCCACCGTGCTGCTTCAATTATTGAGTTTAGGTCAGATTCATCTATAGGACGATTCTCATATTCACCGCGATGACTTCGTCTTTGAGTGATTGCTTCAATTACGTCCATAGACACTCCTATACCTTTGCAGCACTTCATCTGGTGCTGCAGTTCCTGTAGTTCCTATTTTTGTTACGGTTACTGATGCAACTAAATTCCCAATTAATGCTGCCTCTACTATATTCTCTTTTCCTACTGCACAGAGCGTTGAAACGATCCCCGCAGATACACTATCACCTGCTCCAACCGGGTCTGTTTTTTCTTCTATTTGAATTCCCTGAATATGTGAAAATTGTTCATCGTTATAGACAAGGATCCCATCTTCACCAAGGGTTATGTATATAGATTCCTGTGTATGTTTGTAAAGCGATATAGCACACTGTTTTGCCGTATTTATATCAACTGCACTCACATCCGAATGTGATGCTATTGCCCGTTGTGCTTCAAAACGATTCGGTTTGATGATAACATTTGTATACAACCCTATCCTTGCACGTGAGTCTGCCAGAAATATCTTATCTGGATATGAAAGAGCTAATTCACACAATCTTTCTCTAATTCGGTCAGTGATAACACCTAAATTATCGTGTGCCATCTGATCTCCAATAATAATGCCATCTACTTGAGATACACTCTCCTCAAGTGCTTTAATTACTTCATTTTCAACACTCGCTGACATTGGCTGTTGGTTTTCAATATCAAAACGTGGTCCTTCCGTTTCTACATTTTCATACCCACGGTGGATTGGTTTCAGATATGTAGGTGTGACTCTATCCGGAACTATGACCATGTAATCCGTAAGACATCCTTTCTCTTGTAGACAATCAAGAAGCGTTGTGCCGAAACCATCACCTCCAATGACACCTAAAGAATAGACTGTTCCAACCCCCAATGCCTTTAGATTATTTGTTACTGTGCCTGCCGCACCAGGACTATAATGTTGTTCTACCACTGGATTGGTATGCCAAGGCGTCTCCAGCGACAATGATGAACGTGTTTTGTCAATGTGCCAGTATGCATCAAGATAAAAATCACCGATAACAAGAATTCTGACATCTATGAATTTTGAAAGTATTTCTTTTAAGTTGTCTTCACTGATCAACATATTACTCCATAATTGATACATAAACCATTAATTCATTATACCATAGTCTGTATATAGGCGAATGCAGAAAATAGGTGAGTGGGTTAAATATGGGAGGGGAAACCCCGTCCTACGAGGGATGTATAATGTTTGTGTTTGCCTTGTAAGTTCATGGATTTTTCTCTTTTAAAAAAGATACAAAACTGTGTTGTTTTGCAACATTTTTGTATCTTTTTTGTGTTGTTGGTCTGAAGTGAGTGTCTAACTGGGTTTGTGGGTTGTTGGAATCGGTATTTTTGGTGTTTTTTGGTGTAAAAAAAAATTGTTTTTTGTATCTTTTTTATTTGCTGGTTATGGTCAGTTTTTTGGTGGATATTTTTTGGGTGACGGGTGTCAGTTTTTGCTGTTTTTATGTGTTGTGTCAGTTTTTTGTTTTTCATAGTGGTAGTATTATAACAGGTGTTAAGAGAGAATGGAAGGGTTTGTGGATCTGTGACCCATAAGTTTCATGTATGTTTCGGTTTTTAGTGGTCAGTTTTCAGTTTTGTCTGAACCAGGATTTTCAGGATTTCAGGATTTTCAGGATAAGAGGGAATTGGTGTGTGTAGTACATGAATGCATATATACACATATACACCTTTCGCATTGGAATCTCAACGCTGAATACTCCCATGGCATTCAGCGGGTGGCTGAATGGCACAAACTGGAAAGTTTGTGCTAGAAAAGAGATGAATATTATGTGAATAGTATATCATGTCGGAAGTCACTATGGTCGTTATGACGTTCGATACTGATTATTAATGATCACACTTGTGAATAAATGAGGAAGTTTTATCGAAAACTATATAATACCAATTCTAATAATTATTATCCCATTACTGGATCCAACCATTGTTGTTGATTAGCAATCTTTCTTCTGTAGGAGCGACCTCTTATCTCGAAATTCCGGTTTAGTCAATATTGAAAACTGAAAACTAAACCAAAAAACTGAAACGCACATCAAACATATTGGATATATATTGTTATCAAAATCAATAACACTACAAAACTAAACGACCCTCAAGTATAATATAACCCAACATCCAATACACAACGGACAAAATTGAGGAACCCAATGACAATCAGCCAAATCCAAAAACGAAATCTTCAAATAAATCAAATAAAACTTCTGCAATGCGATGACAACATACCAAAACACAAAAACCAAAAAAAAACAACTAAACGGTATGCTTTTAGTTGTTTTTTTTAAATTTCGCCAACAAAATAAGTCGGCTTAAACCATTACCACTACAGGATCGAGGACACTTATCCAAAAATATAAAAAAAACAACTAAAAAACAACTAAATCTACCCGACCTACTAAATAATGTCCTGTTATCATTTAGAAATGGTATGAGATACGTCAAATTGACATACTCCCACAACTAAAGTAGTGGGATTCTTCAATCCCTATCTTCGTTGTGAAATCGTGGGATCAACGACCTTTGCTACAAAGTAGTCTGACAAAGCCTACGCCAACAGTTGATGTCCCAACTGCACCTCACAAGGAGGTCTTAAGAACGATTAGTACACGTGATTTTGAACGGGATGAGTATTTAAACTTCTTTCCCTGAACGTGCAATAGATGTTACAAAGTAACTTTAGCAGTATTGAATCGCAAGGCTTTTACATAGTTGTTTCACTGCTTAGCTGTCTACCACAACATCAACTACAACCAATGCCGACTGCTAACAACATACTAACAGACTTGGCGTTTTCTGTCAAGTAAAACATTTTAGCCGTTTCTACATCCCAAAGCTAAAGCATTGGGTTTTGAAACGGAACGTTTGATAAAATATGCAATACGAGTACTTTCAATATTGTCCAAAACTTAGTATAATGATTTCACAAAGAACACCAACATAGTTTGAAGAGGGGTATTTATGGCAAAACACACATGTTTAATGATCGGTGGAAGTGGTATGGCAGGGGGTTGGATTCACAACTTCCGGAATAACTTCAGCGATCGCGTAGAAATTGTCGGTTTGGCAGATATAAAACCAGATGTGCTTAAAAATCAAGGAGAAGCGTTAGGTCTAAGTTCATCTCAGCTTTTCACAGATTTTAACGAAGCGTGTGCAACCGTAAAGGCAGATTTTTGTGGGGTTGCAACGCCACCACCATTTCATAGTCCGGCAGCAGTTGCAGCAATGGAAAACGGTATGCCTGTCATCAGCGAAAAACCGATTGCAGACACCTTGGATGCTGCTAAGGCTATGGTTCGCACATCACAAAAAACTGGTTTACCGTGTGCGATTATACAAAACTATCGTTATGCCAATAATAAACAGGAATTAGTTCGTATTCGAGAAGAAGGCAGATTAGGTCGGTTACAACACATTGTAGGTAGGTATGCATGTGATTATCGTCGCTATCTATCATGGGGTGTAGACTGGCGACACGATATGGATTTTAGTCTGCTTTTTGAAGCATCAGTACATCACTTGGATATGCTACGTTTTCTCTCTGGTGGTGATTGCGAAACACTTGTTGGATTCGGATGGAATCCTGAATGGTCAAGTTTCAAGCATTTTTCAAGTGGATATTATCTGATGCGAATGGATAATGGTGTGCATACTTCTTATGAAGGGAATAGTACCGCTGCAGGTATCATCAATTGTTGGAATGGAGAACACTACCGTGCGGAATTTGAGGAAGGCACAGTCGAAATTGGTGGTGGTAATCAGATAACAATCCATCGCGTTGGCGGTGAGAAAGAAGTATATGAAGCACCGCCAATTAGTCATTATGCACATCACTACCTATTTAATGAATTTTTAGATTGGCTTGACGGTGGGGAACCTTCTGCGACGCGTATTGAAGACAACATCAAAAGTTTTGTTCTCGTTATTGCTGCAATGGAGACGACCGAAGACGGTCAACCGAAGCACATTGCCGATTACCTAAGCGATTTGAATTTATAGAATATGTTGAACCCAAAACCTGAAATACCGGTTGTCCTTGACGACATACCAGAATCTGAACAGCAAGAATTACTTGAAAACCTTGCACAATGGATTGTTCGTCGTAGTCTTACTGCCCCTGCTATTCTGATTATAGAAACTGGTAAACCTTTAAATTTCTTAGGGTCGCAAATACTGATTGCTTTAAGTCCTTTTGTCCAAGCATTTTTCAAAGGAGATAAGTATCATAAATTAGCACTCATTTTGGAAAAAGATGAAAACGTAGAATTGCTCTTGCAGTATATAGAAAAGTCTGAAGGTTAGAATATTAATTGATATAGGAGAGATTGATGGCTGTTGAACTTAGAATGCTCCAAATGGACCAGACGATGACGAAGGGAAAAATTGGGAAATGGCTTGTTAAGGAGGGAGATACCGTTACGGAAGGTCAACCCCTATTAGAGATAGAAACTGATAAAGTTGTTCATGAACAGGAATCCCCTGCTGATGGTGTTATTGCACAAATTCTTCCTGAAGAAGGAAGTGATGTACCTGTCAATGCACTATTAGCGGTCATCGCAGCACCTGGTGAAGAGGTGGAACGTGTGGAAGCAGATGTTATTGATGTGCCACCTCAGACAGACCAATCTGAGAAGACGACAGCCAAACCCTCCATCACAACAAAAACACAGCCTTCTTCAACTATACCCTCAAATATAAAGGTTTCACCCACAGCAAAAGAACTTGCGGAGAAACTCAACATTGACTTGACACAAGTCAAAGCATCTGGTCCTGGTGGTCGTATTCTTGAAAGTGACATCAATCGTTTCATTGAAACAAGAGGGGAAACATCAACAGGAACTGAACGTCTTAAAGCCTCGCCACTTGCCCGACGTTTAGCAAAGGAATTCGGTCTTGATATTACAACGATTGACGGGTCAGGTCCTGAAGGTAGAATTGTACGCGATGACGTGCTGCAAGTCGCGGATGAAATTCCTGCTCAGGTGTTACGAACAGAACCTGCAGCATCAGAGGTAATTGAACTTAGCGGTATCCGCAAAATAATTGCTGAACGGATGTCGATGAGCGTTCAAACAAACGCAAGTGTCACACTTCATACCGAAGTAGACGCTACAAACCTTGTTGTGTTACGCGGGCAGCTCAATGAAATAGTACAAGAACAAGAGATAAATATCACCTACACCGATCTAATAATTAAGATTGTTGCTACTGCTTTGCGTGAACATCCAAATATAAACGCAACACTTACTGATGAAGGAATACACCTATTAGCAAATATCAACATTGGAGTTGCAGTTGCATTAGAAGATGGACTTGTCGTACCGGTTGTCCGTAATGTGGATAAGATAGGTTTAGGTGAAATCTCGGTCCAGGTTAAATCCTTAGCAGAAAAAGCGCGTAATAATCAACTCACGCCAGGGGAACTTCAAGACGGGACTTTCACATTGACGAATCTTGGCAATTATGGTGTTGATGCATTTACACCTATAATAAACCCACCTGAGTCTGCAATACTTGGTGTAGGTCGAATTCTTAAGAAACCAATTGTACACAATGATGAAATCGTAATACGGCACATGTTGACTCTAAGCTTAACATTTGACCACAGAATTATTGATGGTGCTCCTGCTGCCCAGTTTTTACAAACAGTGTCACAATATATTCAAAACCCTTATTTATTACTTGTATAGGAAAAGACGTATGAAACAATGTTTATACTTTATTCTTGCTCTATGCCTGGTATCGGTCGTGTCTGCACAAGAAACAACATTTGATAGTCTACTTGAATCAGATGTGAATACGGATGGTGTTGTAAATACACTTGATTTGACTTACGTAGCCTCACACATTGGTGAAACACCAAATGACGAACTGTCTCCCAATCCAGATATCAATGGAGACAACGTTATAAACATTCTCGACTTAGTCCTGATTGCAAGTCATTTTGGAAAGTATTCTGGTATTCCACTTGAGTTATCAGATGAGTCCTTTGATAGCACTATCCGTGACATAGAATTACCTGTTTTGGTAGAATTCAAGTCTGATTACTGAATCTACTGCGTATTGATGAAACCGGTGGTTTCTGAAATTGCTGTAGAATTTCGCGATGTATTCGTTGTAGCAAAGTTAGATGTGAATGACAACCCTATAAAAACAGCAGAATATCAAATCCGAGGCACACCAACATACAAACTATTCTATGAAGGGAATGTTGTGAGGACAATTCTTGGGGCTATGCCGAAGGAGAGATTGGTAGAACGGATCCTTGTGAGTTTATTGACGGTGATAGAACCACCACTCACAGATGAGCAGACAGACAGCGAATAATACAACCCATTGCCATACCTGTCGAGTGATAGGTTGAAGACTTTCCTTTTCTTTTGCTACTTCAGGTGATTCAGTTGAGGAATGTGTTAAGGCAGATTCATTTTGATCAAGTAAATTGACAGCAAACCTTTCATAGATTGAATCCTCATTAAGTATGGAATATACACCTATTTGGTTTGTATCTGTGAATACATCACTGTCTAATTCTACTAAAGTGGAATCTGGTTTTTGCACACGAAAGGTAGAGGTGTCCTCACCAGATAATTCAAATCTTAATTGGTCACCTGTTTTAAAATTCAGTCCAACATTGTGAGTCTGTCTATCAATAGATCCAACAGGGAGTGTTCCTGACTCCAACCACGTTAAACATTGATAAATCAACAATGGTCCATCAGGAATAGTCGTTGTGAGAGGAGAGAATTCTGGATTAAACGCATCAAATTCGAACACCAAATACTGTCTCCCTAAATCTTCTCCAATCCATACAATAGAACCTTTCTCCGTTTCAACAAGTGGGACACCCCATAAAGGTAGTTTTCTTTGAACAGATTCTTTTATTGGCATATTCATTAGTGATACGTCTTGCATTATTGGATGCGTTATGTTTTCCTTGATAACACGAACCGGTGTCTTTACGACTTCAAAAGACGAATCTGTTAGGAATGGCAATTCATCTTGCCAATTGATATAGATTGCCCCTTGAGATTGATGGATGTTCAACTGTCCTTGTTCCGAGAGAACTTCTCTATCAAAAATGACGATATCCGCATCTCCTGTACCGTGAAATTCGTCTGATGAAACCTTTTGGATTTCGACGTGTTCTCCATAGCTTTCCAATAGTAGATTCAGGAATGGTAAGTTTCTGTTACTGACGAGAAGAATTCGGAATTGGTTTTTATCATTAAGTATTCCCCATGTGCTATTGTCAATTTCAAAATCGTCTTCCACATCAACGAGGTGTACGCTAAGAGCAACACCTTCTAACCTTTCTTCAGCATTTATATTGAAGAAGACATTTTTTACCTCACCTGAGGGTATAGATGTTATTTTTTCATTAATAGGTATACCATCTTCTAATTTAAGATGAGTCTCAACAACTTTATCTGTGTCAGTCCAATTCTGTATTGCAGCAAAAACATGGTATTGATTCGCAATTTTTTCCACTCTGAATTTGACAATTCCGATATTTTCAGCTTCATCACCAACCGTAATAACATTGATTGGTACAGAGGTAACAGGTATGTTTTCAGGTGAATCGGTAATATAATATATTTGATCCTGTGGTGCATCAACATACCGCAACGCGTTATCAATAACTGATGTCAATCTTCCTCCGTTGTGTGTTGGTTGAATACTATCTACTGCAGTCCGTAGTTTTTCTTTATCTGTTGTGAATGTTTGTTGAATATAAGGTGTAGGAGCCTGCGTGACCATAATCATACCTCCGTCAGCAGAAACTTGGTCAATATGCTTCAACACTTCCTGTTTTGCATGTGCCAATCGAGTTTCTCCTAACTCTCTTGATAACATACTTGCGGAGTTGTCAATAATATATACTATTCTACCGTGTATTATGCCCGGAATTTGTAGCGCAGGACGCGCAACACCGGTGATTATAAGAAGTAAGAGAAGGGATTGTATGATTGGTAGCAATATATTACGTAGTCGTTGAAAAGGAACGTTTGCTTTCTGATCCTCAGCACTAGCACGCCAAAGCATCATACTCGGAACTACGTAACGTTGCCTGCGCAGCTTGAGAAAATGCAACGCAATCACAATTGGAATGATTCCTAACAAGTAAAACGCAGCAGGATTTAAAAACGCCATTATTATAGTTTGGGGATGACATAGAGTAGAATATCAAAGAAATAAGATAAATTCTAATACCATTTCTATATGATAACAGGACATTATTTCGTAGGTCGGGTAGAAGCGGTAGCGAAACCCGACTTTTTATAGTGTCTTGTCGGGTTTCGTTTCTCAACCCATAGGTGTCAATCTAAGAACATGTCTCTTGTGGTAATTCCTTATCCAACCTATTCTAGAAGACACACCTTTCGCACCGCTGGTGCTTTAGTTTTTGCTGTAGGTGCTATACACCTTTCGCACCGCTGGTGCTGAAATATACCTTGCTAAAGCCTCGGAGAGGCGATAGGTGTATAGTAAACGTTTATCTTGCTAATTGTAAGCCCCAGAGGGGCGAAAGGTGTATTAGATGCACTAACGTTACATACTAAATTGACACCTATGGGTTTCGTTCCTCAACCCGACCTACAGGACATTATGACAACTTGTCAATTAGAAATGGTATAATGTTCCAGAGTTAGTCATAGTACCCACTACCTAAAGGTAGGGGCTTGTGTTTCCTCGCGGATAGCCGATCTGAGCTACGTCTTACATCTGCTCCACTTTAGGCAGCTAAGCCTGCCTGTTTGATGAGAATTAGTGGAATGCACAAACAGTTG
>JAJDWI010000081.1 GCA_022825665.1 Candidatus Poribacteria bacterium | reverse complement strand
AGCTTCTATGAGATGGGAGGAACAAGGGATCAACGCTGTGCTGAAATGGAAGTGTTTATATAAAAATAAAGATTGGAACAGCTATTGGTATCCAGATACAAAAGCTGCATAATGTTCATGCAAAAAACTTTACACACCCTTTCAGGTATTAAGATTTGCAATTTTCGCATATACATAGTATAATACTTAAACAGATTAACTTAGATGTTCAGAACCTTTTTAATCCCATCCGGAGAGGTGGAAAAAGGATGATCCGCTACACACGGACCCTGCATGTTGGTACTTGTAGTACCTGTTTGGAAGAAAAGTGCTATAAATTTCATAAACGATTACATAACGTTTTCTTTATAACCTGTCTCTGTTGCAAAATAACATATTTAAATTGTTCCTTCTCACTCAGGAGTGAGAAGGTTTTTTTTATGGTCAAATTAGCATTACAGCAAAAATTCAATATTCAAACATAAATGGTAATAGCATCATGAAAATGCATGAAAAAGCACAAGTGATGAACGCGGAAGAAATCCGCCGCGCTTTGGTTAGAATCGCTCACGAAATATTGGAGCGAAATCATAAAAATATTGGAAATATGGTTCTCGTCGGCATTAAGAGTCGTGGTGATACTCTTGCTTACCGTATTGCTAAAAACTTAGAACTAATAGAAAATGTAAGTATCCCTGTGGGAGCAATTGATGTAACACTCTATCGTGATGACATCAATCTCCATGAATCACGAATACAGGTTAGCAGTACTGAAATTCCATTTGAGGTTACAGGAAAAAGGGTCATTTTGGTTGATGAAGTGTTGTATACAGGTCGCACCACTCGCGCAGCGATGGATGCGATTATGGACTTTGGTCGTCCCGCAGCAATTCAATTGGCTGCATTGGTTGATAGAGGACACCGTGAACTCCCGATTTCTGCTGATTATATCGGAAAAAATGTGCCTACTTCTCGTAAAGAATTCATTAGAGTCCAATTAGTTGAAGAACACGGAATTGATTCAGCGATGATTTACGAACGAGATCAAGAATAAGTAAATTAAGGTGTCAGGGATATATAATGAACAGTGTACTTATCCACAATGGACGTATCATTGATCCAGCAAACAACGTTGATGAAGTAGGAGATATTTTCATCGTTGATGGCAAAATTGCTAAGGTAGGTGGTAATCATTCGGAAAATGCAGACCACGTGATTGATGCTACTGATTTGACTGTCACACCTGGATTAATTGACATGCACGTTCATCTACGTGAACCTGGATTTGAACATAAGGAGACTATTGCTACAGGGACAGCGGCTGCAGCTGTTGGTGGTTTTACTACTGTTGTTTGCATGGCAAATACATCACCAGTTACAGATTCACCCGACAAGGTTAAACGTATATATGAGATAGCAAATAGTAAATCCGTATCATCAAATGTGTATACTGTCGGCAGCATAACAAAAGACCTTGTGGGTGAAAAATTAACTGATATTCGTGGCATGCTTTCTGCAGGGGCAGTAGGTATCAGCGATGATGGGGTAACCGTCATGAATTCTGCATTAATGAGTGAGGCATTAAAGTTAAGTGCAGATCTTGAATTTCCAGTAATGGTTCACTGTGAGGAGCACAACCTGAACAATGGTGCAGTGATGAATCTCGGTGAAACATCACGTAAATTAGACCTTGTAGGTAGTCCAAATGCAGCAGAGGATATCATCGTTGCTCGTGACATCATGCTTGCAGAATTAACCGGGGGACATGTACATATTCTACATGTCAGTACAGCAGGAGCCGTTGAATTAGTGCGTTGGGGTAAACAACGCGGAGTCAACGTAACAGCAGAAGTTTGTCCTCACCATTGGATTCTGACTGACACAGAGGTGGAGAAACAGGGAACTAATGCTAAGATGCATCCCCCACTTCGGACGCAGAAAGATATTGACGCTGTTCTTGAAGGATTATGTGATGGAACTATAAACGCGATTGCTACAGATCACGCACCACATACCCCATCTGAAAAGGCACTTGGAATGAAAGACGCGCCTAACGGGATTATCGGTCTTGAAACCTGTATTCCACTTGTTATTACCTATTTGGTTGAAGCTGGACATTTAACTTTAACTGAGGCAATTGCTAAGTTGACCAATATTCCTGCAAGAATAGTTGGAATTAATCGTGGCACACTTTCCATCGGTGCTGTAGCGGACATAACAATTATTGATACTCATAAAACTGCAAAAGTTGACATAGAAACATCGTGTTCAAAAAGCCGAAATTCACCCTTTGATGGATGGCAGCTAAAGGGCTGGTCTGTGATGACGTTCCGAGAAGGAATTCAGATTCAACGGACTAATGCAAATGGGACAAATAAGGGATAGAACACTCCTACAAGAGGATAATATGAAAGCAATTCTTGCATTGTCGGATGGAACAGTTTTTGAGGGACAACAGTTTGGCGCGACAGGTGAAACTGTCGGTGAAGTTGTGTTTAATACCAGTATGACTGGCTATCAGGAAGTCTTAACTGATCCATCATATAAAGGTCAGATAGTAACAATGACCTATCCGTTAATTGGCAACTACGGATGTAATGAAGCGGATATAGAGTCTATTGGTCCCCAAGTAGAAGGTTTTGTAGTGCGTGAATACAGCGCATATCATAGTAACTGGCGATCCAAATGGAGTTTGGACACCTATTTATCCGAAAACGGTATCATAGGTATTCAGAATATAGACACGCGCGCACTTACCCGTCGCCTTCGTGTACACGGTGTTATGAACGGATGTCTCGCAACTGAGGATGCTGATGGGAATATTGACGTTGCGAGTCTTGTCGAAAAAGCACAATCCTGGCACGGTTTAGTTGGATGGGACCTTGTGCAACGGGTTACTTGTCCAAACCCTTATGCTTGGAATCAACATCCATCCAGTTCAACTGATGACTTTTCAACGAATCAAATTCCATCAGAAAATGGAAAATACCGCGTAGTGGCGATGGATTTCGGTATCAAATACAACATCTTACGGCAACTCACTGAACACGGTTGTGAGGTGCAGGTTGTGCCAGCAAAAACTACCGCTGAAGAAATCCTCGCAGCAGAACCTGATGGCGTATTTTTATCAAATGGACCAGGTGATCCAGAACCGCTCGATTATGCGATAAAAACTGTACAAGAATTACTTGGTAAAAAACCGGTTTTCGGTATATGTTTGGGACATCAACTGATGGGACTTGCACTCGGAGGAAAAACATACAAGCTTAAGTTTGGACATCGTGGTGCAAATCAGCCTGTAAAACATTTTGAAACTGATCAAGTTGAGATAACATCACAAAATCACGGTTTTTGTGTTGATATTGATTCTATGCCAAATACTGTTGACATTACACATATCAACTTAAATGATGACACACTTGAAGGGATACAGCATCGTGAATACCCCGCTTTTTCAGTCCAATATCATCCGGAAGCATCTCCAGGTCCGCATGATGCAAGTTATCTGTTTTCACGATTTACACAGATGATGGGAGAATAGTGATTACTGTCAATTGATGAATTTATGTTGATAAATAAATATCTTTATCTGAACACTGATTTAAACTATAAATAAAATGCCAAAAAGAACAGACATAGAAAAAATCCTTATTATAGGTTCGGGAGCAATAATAATCGGTCAGGCGTGTGAATTTGATTACTCTGGAACACAGGCTTGTAAAGCCCTCAAAGAAGAGGGTTATCAGATTGTTCTGGTAAATAGCAATCCTGCCACAATTATGACCGATCCTGATTTTGCTGATCGCACCTATGTTGAACCGATTACTGCGGATACGGTAGAACTTGTTATAGAGAAGGAACGCCCCCATGCGTTGCTACCAACATTAGGTGGACAAACCGCACTGAACGTATCTGTTGAACTTGCTGAATCGGGTGTGCTTGAGAAATACGATGTAGAATTGATTGGTGCAAAACTGCCAGCGATACAGAAAGCAGAAGACAGAGCACTGTTCAAACAGGCGATGGTAAAAATCGGTTTAGAAGTTCCAAAAAGCGGCATTGCACATACATCGGCAGAAGCCATAGCGTTAATTGATGAAATCGGTTTTCCAGCGATTATCCGACCAGCATTTACACTTGGAGGTACTGGTGGAGGTATTGCATATAATATTGAAGAATACCAAAAAATGGTATCAACAGGTCTCTCTTTAAGCCCCATCAGCGAATTGCTGATTGAGGAATCTGTCATTGGTTGGAAAGAATTTGAATTAGAGGTAATGCGCGATGGGGCAGATAACGTTGTAATTATCTGTTCCATTGAAAACGTAGACCCGATGGGTGTTCATACGGGTGATAGTATTACCGTCGCTCCTATTCAAACGTTAACAGATAAAGAATATCAGTTAATGCGGGATTCTGCGATAAAAATCATTCGTGAAATAGGAGTTGACACGGGTGGGTCGAATATACAATTTGCTGTTGATCCAAAGACTGGCAAACAGGTTGTTATTGAGATGAACCCTCGTGTTTCTCGAAGTTCTGCACTTGCTTCAAAAGCAACCGGATTTCCTATTGCAAAAATTGCTGCGAAGTTGGCAGTCGGTTATAATCTTGATGAGATTCCGAACGACATTACAGCAGAAACACCTGCTTGCTTTGAACCGACGATTGACTACGTTGTTGTGAAAATACCGAGATGGGCATTTGAAAAGTTTCAAGGTACTGATGAAACCCTTACAACACAGATGAAATCAGTTGGAGAGGCGATGTCAATCGGTGGAACATTTAAAGAAGCACTACAGAAAGGTCTTCGGTCTTTAGAAACAGGTTGGTCAGGTTATGATAACCACCCTCTTGAAGAGATTCCGCTTTCTGAACTCTCAAGTAAATTAACGATTCCAAACGTTGAACGCATTTTCTACATAAAATCTGCCCTTAAGCGCGGAATGAGTATTGATGACATCTATTCATATACACATATTGATCCATTCTTCTTATATAATCTGCAAGAAATAGTAGACTTTGAAAAGAGTATAAACATCCCACAGACCCGTCCTTTTTTAGAAAACGGAAATCATGCTGATACAGAATTTGTCTCTATAATGCGTCAAGCCAAACAGTTAGGTTTTTCTGATCGACAACTTTCAGACATCTATGATGTGCCAGAAACTCAGGTTCGAGAAACGCGAAAAAACATCGGTCTTGAACCAACATATAAAACTGTTGATACTTGTGCGGCAGAATTTGAAGCAGAAACACCTTACTATTATTCAACATGTTCAAGCGAAGATGAAGTGCGTCCAACCGATAAAGAGAAAATCATGATTCTTGGAGGGGGACCGAACCGTATAGGACAAGGGATTGAATTTGATTATTGCTGTGTACATGCTGCGATGGCTCTCAAAACCGATGGATATGAAACCATCATGGTAAATAGTAATCCAGAAACAGTAAGCACAGATTATGACACCTCTGACCGTCTCTATTTTGAACCGTTGACCTGTGAAGATGTGTTGAATATCTACGACAAAGAGAAACCGATCGGTGTCATCGTGCAATTCGGGGGACAGACCCCTCTGAATCTTGCAATGGCACTTAAAGAAGCAGGCGTTCCAATAATTGGCACAAGTCCTGAGGACATTGCTCGTTCAGAAAATCGTCAACTATTCAAAGAAGTTTTAGACGAAATTGGACTTATGCAGCCGCCGAACAGCACAGCGACATCAAGTGAAGAAGCTATACCTATTGCATCATCTTTAGGGTATCCTGTGATAGTCCGTCCCTCCTTTGTACTTGGGGGACGTGCAATGCAGATTGTTTATGATGAGAAACCCTTGCAAGAATATATGGATACGGCTGTCAAAGCCTCTCCTGAACACCCTGTACTGATTGACAAATACCTTGAGGAAGCAATTGAAGTGGATGTAGATGCTATTTCTGATGGACACTTAACTGTCATAGGTGGTATCATGGAGCATATTGAAGAGGCGGGAGTTCATTCTGGTGATAGTGATTGTGTTCTCCCTCCGTATACATTAGTTGATGAGCAAATTGACCAACTCAAAGAATATACTTACGCGCTTGCAAAAGCACTTAATGTACGTGGTTTGATGAACGTTCAATATGCTATTAAAAATGAGGAAATATATGTGTTAGAAGTGAATCCTCGTGCCTCTCGGACTGTGCCGTTTGTAAGTAAGGCTATTGGCGTTCCATTGGCGAAGTTGGCAGCACGTGTTATGGCAGGCAAGACACTTGATACACTTGGGTTTACAACCGAAATTGAACCACCTTATTTTAGTGTCAAAGCTCCAGTTTTCCCATTTAACCGTTTTCCCGGTGCAAATTCACGTTTAGGTCCAGAAATGAAATCTACCGGTGAAGTGATGGGAATTGATAACGATGTTTCTCGAGCATTTGCCAAGGCACAAAAAGCATGTGGATATACATTACCTCTCAAGGGACATGCTTTTATTAGTGTGAGAAATAAGGACAAACGTTCAGTCATCTTTATAGCAAAAAAACTAACCGATATGGGATTTAAACTCATTGCCACACACGGTACGGCAAAAGTTCTCCTTCGTAACGGAATGGATGTTCAACTTGTATATAGCATTGGCAAGGGGCGACCAACAATCCATGATTATATCAAAAACCATGCAGTTGATCTGATTATCAATACACCAACTGGTGATATACACCGATCAAATGAGTTACTTATCCGTCAGATGGCGATAGAACATGACATTCCAATTTTCTCAACTATTCCAGGTGCAGCCGCAGCAGTAAACGCAATTGATGCACTTCAACGTGGTGAAATATCAGTTACACCACTTCAAGATTATCACAAGTAAAGGTAAAATCATGTCAAACGGTACAACTCAGAGAAATACGCGATGGGTTCAAGCCCTTGATAGAATTCTTCAAGTTCTAAACTTAGATGAAGATCATCCAATCCGAATTTTGAAAATTGAAGATGGTCGGGAAGTTATTGTTATACAACCGAATGCCTTCACAGTTTCACGTATTTATGCGTCTGGTCGTCCAGATGGTGCACGTCCACACGGTTTGGATTCATACTATGATTATTATTTAGGTATATTAGAAAAATATGAAGAAGAAAACGGCAGTAAGGATGGATTTGAATTGACAGAAGAGGAATGGGACACTTTGTTTGAGGAATCTTTTCACAGATACACTCGGTATCTACTGTTTGCTGGTATAAAGAGGTGGCATGATGTTTGTCGTGATACAGATACAAATTTATCGGTAACCAATCTGGCTCGTGAATTCGCCCCATCAGAAATAGCTTGGAGAAGTTATCAATATAAAGGTTATATGATTATGATGAACAGCATTGCTAAAGCAGAATTGAGTTTGCAGGAGGATGATCCTATCACTGCCCTACAACACATTGATATAGGTATCCAACTAATTGGAGAATTTTGTGGGGAATGTTTACGTGAGGAACAAGGTGAAGCTGAAAATATAACCCGTGAAAGGTATTTAAATAATTTAATTGAATTTCGATCAGATTTGGTATCCATTGATTCCGACGATAGTGAAAACAACGATAGCGTAGAAACCAGTGAAGAAGATAATGACAGAGATCTATTGGCGGAATTAGAAGAGTTGTTGAACGATGTTGATAATCCTAACATAAACAGAGAGTAGGTGAACACTCAATTCAATTTAGGATATTATTACTTGAACTGTTTGCCCATCCTACTCATTAATGTTAACTAAGAGTGTAACCTTGGAATGTCAATACTTTTCTACTACACATTATGTTTCCCATTCTTCGTCAATCGTTTGACTTGGCGCGCTCAACAGCACTCCTCCCAAAAACAATATTGCAATACCTCTTATCATAATATGCCAATAAAGATCTACCATAGGTATAAATGTAAACAGAAAGACAATTGCTGATAGTATTAGCAGATATGAAGAAGCAGTATTTCCCCATTTACGGATTGAAATACCATAACATAATGCTGCAACTGAAAATGAAAATGCTGCAATCATCATTAGCGCATTTCCCCATTCACTCCAGACCTTATTGAAATTCTGTCCAAAATCCTGAGTAGCAGTATTTTGTAACATTTCATTTATATACTTCAATGGTGCAGATTGGGAGCAATGTGCTATCAATTCTAACAAAATCCAAAGTCCGGCGAATCCAACACCTAAAAGCGTACCAGTTTTCACTTCCTTTACAAGTAGAGCAGTTAAGGCAATAACCGTAGGCACTACCAAAATAAGCATTACGATGCTGATACCATGCATCACATCTGGTCGATTTTCAAATTTAAAAAGGAACCAGATACTTATGAATACCATAAGAATGCCGCTGAGAATTGCAGATATACCACCGAAGGAATATAGACTTTTTGAATCATCAACCATATACATAACCCCCTTTATGTTTCCCTATGTAATTGAATGATATCTCCAGAATGTAGGTTAATAAATAAGTAGTATAAAAATAAAAATATTCAAATGTCAAAACCAATTACTCTAATATTATTCCTAAATAACAAAATTGTAAAATGTGTAATATACAGATAAATGTATAATGATAAGTATACACATATTGAGATTCTATGTCAACAAAAACCTATTGACTATTATCTGATAACCTTGAGAATGCTCGAATACTATTTAATTTAGGACTTACGCAATTCTCACGATTTCTCAAAAAATTATGACTAAAATGTTGTAATTTTCATGAGAATTATGGGTTTAGGCGCGCTTACAAAGCGAGCCTACCGTTTTGTGCGTAAGTCCTGAATTTTAAATGATTGTAAGTGTGTTGTTTCTGAGTTCTATTATTATAAATCATAGATTGAATGTTAACATTCTTATTGACGTAAGTTAGAATCATCAGGTATACTGCATATAAAGAATGGATGTATATGTTTTAATTTTTACTTGATAAAGACATTACATGCAATATTGTTCCGTTAGGTATCTGGTCAATAGCAGCTGTTAACTTTATTCTATTGTCCTAATATCAAAAGTACACTAAGAGATAATCTGATATGAGTATTGATAAGAATGTCTTGATTGTAGATTCGGATTCTCGACAACGAGAAGTTATCTGTCAAACACTTGATGGAGAAGGTCTGAATCTAATTGTTACCAGCAATATGTATCAAGCCTTTCATTTGATAGAACAACAGACGGTGAATATCTTAATCGCTCCATTGAAAGCCGAAAGGATAGATGGATTAGTACTGTTAGAAGCTGCAATTAAACACCATCCTGATGTGGGTATCATCTTTATCACCGCACCTAATGTATTAGAGACTGACATTGGTATCAAAGCAATGTTGGCACATGATGGAACATTTTTTGTCTATAAACCACTCAATCCCGTTCATTTGAAAGCACTCCTTCATAAAACACTACAGAATCAACAACTAACCTTTGAAAACCGAAAATTACGGTCACAAATTGATGAAAAGGAAGGACTATGCAGACTTACGGGTAAATCTCCGCAACTCATTCAGATTCGTGAGATGATTACCCAAATAGCACCGACAAAAGCGACAGTGATGATATACGGTGCACGTGGTACAGGTAAAGAACTTGTTGCACGTGCTATTCATCATAGGAGTTTGCGACAAGGTAATTTAATTGCATTTAATTGTGCTACATTAAATGAGAATTTAGCTGAGTCTGAACTGTTTGGACATGAACGCGGGGCATTCAGTGGGGCTTATTATCAGCGGAAAGGAAGATTTGAACTCTCACATGGAGGCACGCTTTTCCTTGACGAAGTCTCGCAACTAAGCCTATCAAATCAAGCGCGTCTTTTGCGTGTTCTTGAAGAACGTGAATTTGAACGAGTTGGAGGGGATAAGACTATTCAAGTGAACGTGCGGATTATATGTGCTACGAACCACGACTTAGAAGCAGCCTGTAGTAACGGTGAATTCCTGCATGATCTCTATGACCGACTTAACGTTGTTTCCATTGACCTACCAACATTACAGGAACGGGTTGAAGATATTCCGTTATTGGTTAAAGATTTTCTTGAAGAATTTTGTAGAGAAAATGGCAAAACATTGAGAAAGCTTACACCGGAAGCGGTTCGAGCGTTAATGAAATACAACTGGCCAGGAAATGTTAGGGAATTGAAAAACTGTATTGAAGGTCTTGTAGTCATGTCAACGCAAGAGACTTTACAACTGACAGACCTACCAGAACGCATTCTGAAGTCAAATGAAGATATGGGTTCTACTATTCCCTCTGCACCAACTCTCCATACGACCGATTCATCTGGTAATGGCGGTTCACACATTAACGTTGAAATTGGTATGTCGCTTGAAGAGATAAACCGTGAAGTCCTACGTGCCACCCTTGAATATACCGATTACAATAAAGCAAAAGCAGCACAAATACTCGATATTAGTAGACGGACAATTCAACGTAAATCAAAAGAATATGGGTTGTGTGAAGAATAATTACAGATTCTGTGACATCAGTTTTTTCATATTAGCATAAGACCGTTTGTAATACTCAATCTCTTCCAACTTTGAAGCAGCTGCTTCGTCAATTATGACTGTTGTTTTTGGATGCATCTGTAAAATTGATGCAGGCACCATAGCAGTAATCGGACCTTCTAATGCCTTTGCTATTGCATCTGATTTAGCTTCACCACAGGCTAAAAGGACACATTGTTTCGCATCCATAATTGTCCCTATTCCCATTGTAATTGCCATTTCTGGCACAGCGTTAATTTGACCATCAAAATGCTTAGCGTTTGCCTTAAGAGTACTTGAGGAAAGCGTCTTTATTCGGGTGCGAGAGGAAAGTGAAGAACCTGCTTCATTAAACCCGATATGTCCATCGGTACCGATCCCCAAAACTTGAATGTCTATTCCACCAGCCTTTACAATTGCTTTCTCATAAGAAATACAGAATTTTTCATAATTATCTGTAGTATTTTGTGGAATATGTTGATTTTCAGTTGGAATATTGACATATTCGAAAAAGTGCTCTGACATGAATGTGTGGTAACTTTGTGGATGTTCAATAGGAATACCGATGTATTCGTCTAAATTAAAAGTAGTGACTTTGGAAAAGTCAAGATTCTCCTCTCTATGCATTTTGACGAGTGCTTTGTAAAGTCCTATCGGAGTACTTCCTGTAGCTAAACCTAATACGAGGTTTGGTTTCTTAAGGAGAGCATCCCGAATTATTTCTGCTGCAATCACAGTGAGTTGGTTAGGTGTGGGTTGAATAATTACTTCCATATCAGATAGAGTTTTTATACTTCACCAGCAATAATTCTACTCATATCCTCGCTAATCTGATGTACAGTGCCTTCTGGATCATCAGCACCAACCGGTAGTTCTGCTGTCATGTAATCGTTATATCCTATATCATTAAGAGAAGTCATCACAGCATTCCAATCAATTGTGCAATCTTCAATCAGATATGTAAATCGGTGTTCATTTGCATTGAAGCCTTTCACATGCACCTTTGAAATACGAGGACCAAGTGATCGAATCCAGTGCTGCGGGAAACCATAAGCAACGATATTCCCTACATCAAAATATGCTGTCACTGCATCACTCTCTAATTCATCAATGTACTGTGAGAATTCAATAGGACTTAGCAGAAATTTATTCCAAACATTCTCTATAGCAATGGTAAGTCCTTTTTCTTTAGCTGTTGGAATCAATCTTCGAATTTCGTCTTGAGATCTTTGGTAAGCATCTTCATAAGTGGTCTTATGATTGACGACAGCTGCAACAAGTAAGACTGCATCAGCACCAATTGTTTCTGCAGTTGCGAGGGAATTAAGCATAGCGTTATGACACACATCACGGACTACAGGATCGGCATCTGAAAGCGGATGTGACCAGTGTTTTCCATTCATCACGCTGCATAATTCTATACCACAACCTGTTGCAAGTTGTTTTATCTCTACACGTTCCGTATCGCTTCCTAATGTTCCTATCTCCACACCATCAAAACCCGCTTTTTTTGCTAACTGAAAACGTTCTTCTGTTGAAGCACCGGGAATTGATCCTATACATATTCCTTTTTTCATTTTGTTCCTCTATAACTGACTTTGTTCTGTTGTAACTAATTCAAACAATATAAAAGAGCAGATAGTTATTTTACAGTAAATATTTTATATGTCAAGAAAAAAGATAATGTGATCAGAGGTATTCAATTGTCGATTTTCTGTCTGAATCGCTGAGGGCGCGGAAAACACAGAAAACACAAAAAACACCTCTTAATTCTACGTCTTCCGTATCCTCTGTGGTTTCTGTGATTCTGATGATGAACATGTATGAGGTTGCTTTGCTCGCTCCAACCTACAGAACTGTATGTGAGAATAGGGGTGAGGTGACCTCGCCCCTACGAGGGGAATGAGATGTTTGTAGACTTGTGGTTTCTCTTGCAAATACAATCGGTTTTGCTCCTTCTACAAACGTACACAAAAAAGGCGTTTTTCGTTTCTGTGTACGTTTTGGTTTTTGGGGTTATACCAGTCTGGGACTGGATTTATCAGTGTGTACGAAACTTTTTGAAATTTTCTGTTTTGTACGTTTTTATTTGCTTGGTTATGGTCTATTTTTGGGTGGATATTTTTTGGGTGAAGGGTGCCGGTTTTTGTTGTCAATGTGAGTTGTGTAGGCTTTTTGTTTTTCATAGTGATAGTATTATAACAGGTGTTTGGGGTGGGTGTGAAAGGATTGTGGCGTTTGGAACAATATGTTTCATGTATGTATCTTGTAGTTTTCGGTTTTCAGATTTTGTCTGAACCAAGATTTTCAGGATAAGAGATTCCGACAGGTATGTCGCTCCTATAAGAGAGGAAGGCGCGGAGAACGTCCAATCAGTGATTCAGAGAGAAGTAATCAGGGTTAGATGAAGATTAATTTATTCTTTCGGTAATATTAATTTCCCCAAAGCCTGTAGGCGCGCTTTGTAAGCACGCTGGACAAGACTATAATATCAAATCACCTAATTTATTTATTAATCTTCATGAAACCCTGATTACAAGATTGCTAGGCGATAATTGAATATCTTTGATATTGTGGCTGGGATTCTATTGACAAATTAATCTTGCGCATATTTTAACATATCTTGTTTTTTTTCAGTGTTTTATATATAATTCATAGTGTGTGACTCAGAACTGTACCTGTAATTCATAACTGTGTGAGTGTAATTGTGCCGATATTATCACAAGTCAATAACGAATCTATTAATGTTGTTGCGTTGTGTGGCAGCTTACGTCAAGGTAGTACCACACATGCAGCATTACAGATTGCCCTATCCGGTGCAGAAGAGGTAGGAGCAGATATAGAATTAATAGATTTGAGAGAATACAGACTCATTTTTCATGGTGAAGTTGTTGATGAATCTGAATATCCTCCAGATGTATTCAAACTGAAGAAAAAGGTAAAACGTGCACACGGAATACTTCTTGGGACACCTGAATATCACGGTAGTTTCAGCGGGGTACTTAAAAACGCATTAGATCTGATGTGGTTTGAGGAATTTGAAAACAAGGTTGTGGGATTAATCGGTGTTTCAGGTGGTAAGATGGGGGCAGGTAATGCGATATCTATGTTGAGGACGGTGAGTGCCACATTACGTGCTTTGGTCATTCCGACTGATGTATCTATTGCGCAGGCATCCGAAGCATTTGATGAAAACGGCAACTTACACGATAAAGAATTGACAGACAGAGTTAAAGCTGTTGGTCGTCAGGTAACAAAATATGCTGCGCTATACAACTCTGGAAAGATTTAAACAAAAGATATGAATGAAATACACAGTTGGACGAATTGGATCGGTACTGATGAGTCGGGAAAAGGTGACTACTTTGGTCCTCTTGTTGTCGCGGGTGTTTTTGTAAATTCTGAATGTAGTGGTAAATTGTTGGAAAATGGTATCACAGACGGAAAAAAGGTCTCAAATACACGCATCAGAAAACTCGCTAATTGGATGTGGGACGAGTATGAAAGGCACATTGAAGTAGAGCAAAAAATGCCAAATGAATATAATAATGAGTATGACGATTTAGAAAATCGTGGTGAGAATTCATCCAGTATGCTTGCTAATATGCACATCAATGTCATTCAAACACTTTCCAAACGTTTTGGTGTGAAGCACGCGCTTGTGGATAAGTTTCCATATAATAACATATCATCGTTACTCACACAGAAGGACATAAAGATAAAAGAGGTAACTAAAGGAGAAAGAGATGTAGCGGTTGCTGCTGCCTCAATAATTGCACGGGATAGATTCTTGACTGGTATGGAAACTTTATCCAATAAGTATGAGTTACAATTACCAAGAGGGGCATATCAAGTGATAGATGCGGGAAAGGAATTTGTCAGATTGAATGGAGTAAATTCCTTACGAAAAGTAGCAAAACTTCATTTCCGAACTACACAACAAGTGATACCAAATTAACCTGATTCGTCTTGTTTGCACGGGCGAGGAAACCTCGCCCCTACTGACAGTTCTTTGGTCTCGGCAGAATGCACATTTGGCATTCTGCATTGGTTAGGAAACCGTATCTACTGTTGAAAAACAAGATAAATCTCGTTAATTGGGCATGATAGACTAAATGAATATTACAAAATCTGGATTCATCGGTTTGAAAAAAAGATAAGAATAGGATTAACAGGTCAAAGGTATATAATCAATGTTTGATGCCGAAAAGTTTTTTGTTATTCATTATGCTGAGGTTGGACTTAAGGGAAAAAATAGAGTCTTTTTTGAAAAGAGACTTACCCGAAACATTAGACTATCTTTGCATGGCACAGAATATTCCGAGGTAAAAAGACTACACGATAGAATCGTTGTGTATCTTAAGCCAGGGACAAATATCGTTGAGATTGAGAATCGTCTGCGGCGGGTCATGGGTATCGCTCATTATGAGTTCGTAGTACGTGCCGACAAGGACATAGCAGCGATAAAAAAGACTGCTTTGGAATTGACAAAAGGCAAAACTTTTGAAACACTGAAGGTAGAAACAAAAAGGTCAGATAAGGCATTTCCTTTAACATCTCCTGAGATTAGTCGAGAGGTCGGTGGGTTTCTAATTCAAAAGACTGGTGCACAAGCAGATATGCACAATCCTGACCTGCGATTTTGGATAAATATCTCACACAGCGATACCTATATCTATACTGATAAACTTCAAGGAATAGGAGGACTTCCGGTTGGTGTTAGTGGTAAAGTTTTGGTGATGCTTTCTGGTGGGATTGATTCTCCTGTTGCAGCATGGCAAATGATAAAACGCGGTGCGAAGGCAGTATTTATACACTTTTATAGTTATCCATATACGGATAAAGCATCTTTAGAAAAAGTGATGGACCTTGCCCGTATTTTATCAGAATCTAACTATAGGAGCGTTGTTTATCTTGTGCCGTTTGGTGACTTGCAACAGATAATAGTAACTAAGACACCTGCGCCGTATAGAGTTCTGTTGTATCGTAGGTTTATGACACGAATTGCTCAACATGTAGCTGCTCTTGTTGATGCTGAAGCACTTGTGACAGGAGAAAGTCTTGCACAAGTGGCATCACAAACACTTCCGAACTTGCGTTCAATTGAAGCAATTGCTGAGATACCAATTCTTCGTCCACTCATTGGTTTTGATAAGGTTGAGATAATAGAAAAAGCAGAAAAGATAGGCACTTTTGATGTGTCAACACTCCCACATCAAGACTGTTGCTCACTCTTCGTTCCTAAGCATCCTGCGACCCATGCGTCACAGGCAGAGTTAAACAAAGCAGAGGAAGGATTAAATATAACAACACTTGTTGAAGAAGCAATTCAGAGACTTGAAAAACAGGTTATTAGTTTTTCCTATGAATAAACACGTGGTAATGATTTAGTGATATAGTTTTATTTTATTTACACTGCGGAATTCGCGGTATTATACCTCGTTAACAAGGAGTTCGCAGATTTATGGATAAGATATTACTCATTCGTCTCAGTTCACTCGGAGATATTGTTTTAACAACCCCCGCAATCCGAGCTGTTCGCGCACACTTCCCTAATGCCTATATTGCGATGTTAGTTGCTAAGCAATCGGCTGATGTCCTACTACAAAACCCACATTTGAATGAAATAATTCAATTCAATCGATCTGCCAAAGATAAGGATACAGGAGAAATGTTACGTATTATCCGTATCTTACGTCAGCGAGACTTCTCGCTTACATTTGATTTTCAATGTAAGTTTCGGACAGAACTCCTTATGTATTTCAGCGGGGCAAATGAGCGTGTTGGGAAAGGTAGACTCTGTACTATTCGTGTTCCAAAACAGGGAAACCAGCATGCAACGGAAAGTTATTTCGATTTGTTGCATGCTGCGGGAATCGTAGCAGAGAACCGTGAGTTGGAGATGTTCCTTTCCAAATCTGAACGGACAGATGCTTGTTATGTATTTGAAGAAGCTGGTGTATCGGAAATGCAGTTAAAAGTAGGTTTATTCCCAGGTGCAGGATGGAAGTTGCGGGAGTGGATGCCTGACCGTTTTGCCTCAATTGGGGATAAACTTGTAGAAAAGTATGATGCACAAGTCATCATTTTCGGTGGACCAAAAGAAGGGGAACTTGTCCGTACTGTCGCGAATCTGATGCAGCATCCTGCTATTCCGTTCGCAGGTAATCTTCAGATTCGTCAGTTAGCGGCTTGCATAGAAAAGTGTGATCTTTTTCTTACAAATGACACAGGACCGATGCATATTGCTGCTGCAGTCAGAACACCCACAGTTGCACTTTTTGGACCTGGTGATCACATACGTTTCCAACCACTTGGTGAATCTAACACAGTTATTCGTCACGATGTGTCGTGTAGTCCATGTAAACAGTTTACGGAAAAATGTAAAGATAATATCTGTATGAAACAGATTACAGTTGATGAAGTGTGGGATTCTATCTGTAGAAAAATAGATAGATAGTCAGAACGTAACTCTTGAATTAACCGCATACGTTTTCAAAAACTCGTAATAGATTTCCTCCGAGTATTTTCTGAATAGCAGCATCAGTGTAACCGCGCTGGCTCAAACCCTCGGTAATTTTAGGGTATTCGGTTGCATCCTTTAGCAGATCTCCACCACCGTCAAAATCTGAACCGATCCCAACGTGATCAAGTCCAGCAACATCAATGGCATACTCAATATGATTGATCAGCTGTGCAAAGGGTGGACTTTTTCTCCAACCGTCTTCGGTGATAAATCCCGGAACGAATGTAATTCCCACAACACCGCCGTTGACGGCGATTGCTTTGAGTTGTTCATTGGTTAAATTACGAGAATGGTTGCATAAGGTCATGCAGTTACTGTGTGAGGCTATGATGGGTGTGTCTGTTATATCCAACACATCCCAAAATCCGCGTTCACTTATATGTGATACATCCACCAACATTCCGAGTTTGTTCATCTCTTTTACTAACTGCACACCGAATTTTGTTAAACCCCCACCTGTCTCACCTTCATCATTTCCTGTAGATGCCCATGTGTTGGGATTATGTGTTAACCCTATTGAGCGGACACCGAGTAGATAAAGCGATCGTAATATATTCAAACTACGTTCCACGGCTTCACTATTTTCAATAGTAAGAACAGCTGCAAGTTTGCCTTCTTCCTTGGCAGCATGGATATCATCTGTTTTTCGAACGATACGGATATCCGTTGAGTTAGCGTCTACCTCTGCATTAAACCAACCAAATGCATCCAATGCATAAGAAAGATGGTTTTTCCATGCGCGCGTCACATCAACTGCAAAAAACGCTACATCTATTCCACCATCACGCATTTTTGGAATATTGAGTTGAATACCGATAGCATCCTCTTCAGGAGGAACACGTCCACGTAGGTAGGCAATCGTTCCACTATGTACATCAGGATTTTTCGTATGTTCGTCTGCCAGACTTATGTTACCACGACGAATATGTGCAACGATAGAATCATTGTGCGAATCTATAACGATAGATTGTGTATGTAAATCAAGGATTGGGGTGGATATAGACATTCATATTTCCTTTAAATATAGTTTGCTTTATCAATATAAACATAGATATATCTACATTCATGAGGTATTCCTGGATTAGGTAAGATCAATACAGTATATTTGGTGGAAGTCTTCGTGGACTGAGTCAAATGTAATTGTCTTTCCATCTGATGACCATCGGGGGATGTAAATCACACCGAATGTCGCCACTAAACTGCTCATCATAAATTCCTCACCTATCCAGTACATCATACTTCCTTGCTGCAGATTGAAAGCAGAAGTCTGTGCAAAAGAATTAAATGCATGTGTCTCACGGTCAATTAGTCCAACTTTTGCAACATCAGATTCTGTTGGACGATGTGTGTGAAACTCTGTTTGCAATGCAAGGTGATACCGACCAGTTTTATCCCAAGGATTAATGCCATAATACTCGAAGAAATGATGCTTGGGAGAAGAAGATAGTTTACTAATTTTATAGTCAAATCCAACTTTTTGAGTCATATAAGAACACCTTATATTGACAATTTGAAACAATCCAACAATGTTAACGTTATAACATGTTAATAAAAGGGGAAGGCTATCGTACTATGAACTTTATAGCCAAAACAGATATAGGTAACCTTAGGGATAGAAACGAAGACTCATACTTTTTTGATGAGAAAAACCGACTGTTTGCAATTGCTGACGGTATGAGTGGACATGCGCGTGGTGATATAGCAAGCCGGATTGCACTCCAAGTCTTTGAGGAATGGGTGGCAGAATCACCAAATCCTGCAAGTGATTTAGGTCCAATCAACAGACTCAATATCCTTGAAAGACTTGCGATTGAAGCTAATCGGCGGGTATATACCATGGGACAAGAGTCTCTTCAATATCAACGCATGGGAACAACACTTACCGCAGGTTTTGTAACTCCGAGTTACCTTGCCTATGTTCATATTGGTGATAGTCGTCTTTATGTGCTCCACAACGACATTCTTACACAAATTACAACCGACGATTCATTAGTTCAAAAGATGATTGAGAAGGGTGATATTACCCCGGAAGAAGGTCGTGTCCATGCAAAACGAAATATTATTACACAAGCTGTGGGATTATCTGAAGAGATAACACCTGCCACGAACGTTTGTCCACTCGCCCCTGGCGATATTGTCCTTGCATGCACTGATGGTCTACACGACCTAATTACCGATGATACCGAAACTCGCAATATCATTTCATCGGCACCAACGCTTGAATTAGCGAGTGAAAACCTGATCAGTAGGGCACTTGCCTATGGTGGTACTGATAATGTAACAGTCCTCCTCAGTAGTGTTGATTAGGTTAACCGTCATTCCAACATTTTTTGACATATAACCGATCCAATAATTTCTATACTTATGATTGCCCTTTTCCATCTGCAGGAACAAGTCCCAACACCAGTTCATCCTCATCATATTCTTCCTGTATGTCCATTACTGGAGTATCATCCATCTCTGGTAATTCTATATGTGGGGCTTCAGCCCATAAACGTTCCAGATTATAGTATGATCGGCTCTCATCCAAAAAGATATGGATAACAAAGTCAACATAGTCCAATAATATCCAATCTGCTTTATTAGCACCTTCCCGGTGCCATGGTTGTTGGTTCCATTTTTCTTCAAGCTCCTCTAAGATTGCTTCTGAAATACCTTCAACTTGTACATCTGAGATACCACTGAAAATAGCGAAATAATCGGTGAAACAATCCAGTTCACGTAGATCCAGAATCACGGGGTTCTGTGCACGACGACTAACGGCTGCTGTTGCAGCATCTTTTACTATATCTAAAGTATTATTTATATCCATCAGATAGTTCTCCTAATTATGAAGATATATCAATTGCCAGATGTTAAAATTATGCATTTTCATCTACATCAAGATTAATTCTATCGTTGCTTTTTCTGGTTTTTACTAATGCGCTGTTATATGTATTGATAGTATTTGGATGGATAATACCTCCATATTGAAGCAGATATTCAATTTTATATTGAGCAACTGTATGGACCGCTTTATCCAAATCGGTTTCTGCTAATAATCTTACCTGTGCTGCCTCTTTGTATTCCCTTTTCGGTTCTGCAAAATCTGCGACATATATTAATTTTGCTGTTAAACCCATTGATGCGCTGCCTGTTGTGTGGCATCGGATTGCCTCAAGGATATCTAAATCGGTTATTTCAAATAAATCAATAGCATATTTAACCCCAACGATAGCGTGTAACAACGCGGGCATTATCTTTTCTATTGGATCAAGTTCTATTTTATAAAGTGATACAGCATTGTATAGTTGATCATCACTCATCCATTTTGCTACATCATGCAAGAGTGCTGCCAAACTTGTTTTCCACAGATCCGCATTGTGACATCGTGCTAATGCTACTGCGGTTTCCTGAACAGAGATAACGTGTTCATAACGTTCTGGTGAAAGTTTTTCAGTTAGGTAGCGTTGTATTTCTACAGATTTAGGATGTTCCCTGAGTTCTGATAATGTTGGAAACGAAAAAACAATGTTTCTGTTTACTGAATTTATTTTAGTTAAGGTCATGTTTCTATTAGTATTGCTTTAATTTCATAGGTAAGTTCACGTTGTATTTGGTCATAGTACCCACTACCTAAAGGTAGGGGCTTGTGCTTCGTTGCGGACAGCCGATCTGAGCTACGTCTTACATCTGCTCCACTTTAGGCAGCTAAGCCTGCCTGTTTGATATTGATAGCAGCATTTATGTCTCTGTCGTGTTCAATATTACATTTCGGACATATCCACTGTCTATCAAAAAGAGTAAGTTTGTTGTTTTTGTATCCACAGTTGCTACAAGGTTTTGTTGTAGCCGACCATTTATTGATTTGAATAAGGTTTTTATCATGTTTTGTAGACTTGAATTCCAGCAACTGAATAAACTGATAGAAAGCGAGGTCAGAGACTTTTCGTCCCCACAATCGCTTCATGCCGTCAATATTCAGTGTCTCAAAGCAAAGCGTATCGTATTCAGTGCAAAGTCGTGTAGCGAGTTTCCATTGCCAATCTTTGCGTTGTCTTGCGATTTTTCTATATTGACGCGACAACGCACGACATGCACGATACCAATTACCAGAACCCTTTACTTTACGACTCAGACTTTTATTCAGTGTTTTCAACTTATTCAAGGATTGTTTCATAAATTGTGGACTCTTGATTTTATCACCATTACTGCATGTGAGGAATGTTTTCAGTCCGAAGTCAAAACCAGCACTTTCACCTGTCTTCGGCAATGGCTTCGGAGTAGGAACATTCTCACAACTAAAGCATATCCAGTAATCCCCACACTTGTCACGCTTGATAGTGATTGTCTTGATAATTCCAGTAATTTCACGATGTTTATGAAAAGAAAACCACGTATTGATACAATTGATT
>JAJDWI010000048.1 GCA_022825665.1 Candidatus Poribacteria bacterium | reverse complement strand
GGGAATACCTTTCATTGAAGCAGACCAATTCTATGCGAGTAGTAAAACTTGTAGCAGCTGTGGTCATAAGAAAAGCGATCTAACACTTTCAGAAAGAACATATCATTGTAGTCAATGTGATGTTTCAATAGATAGAGATGTCAATGCTGCAATAAACCTTAGAAACCTCGCGGCAGGGCATGCCGAGAGCCTAAACGCCTGTGGATAACGTGTTAGACTACACTTTGTAGCAGTGTTAGATGAAGCAGGAAACGTCAGTTAGAGGTAAACTCTAATGTAAGAACGAAGAACCCCCATGCTTTAGCAGGGGGAGTATGTCAGTGTAAATTTGCAATACATGATATGTCTTTGCAGAGACTAAATTGTTCAAAGAAACTTGGGAATTAAATGTTGATAACAGAATTGGTTTCAGGAAATATATTAACAATCTATCAATAGGAGTCATTTAATGGCATATACATTTCATCATATACATCTTAGATGTGAAGACCTTGATGGTGCTGTCGAATATTATGAGAAGATGTTTGACGGAAAAGTTACCGACACCGTTGAGGTGCGAGGATTAAAAATTGTACGTATGGAAATCGGTGGTGAAAACATCTTCCTTTCACCCAAATTTGGAGACATGGACGTTGAACCCACAAGTGGCAATCCACGTTGGGGAGTCTATCAACTTGCCTTTACTGTTGAAGACCTTGATGCTGCTGTTGCTGAACTCCAAGAAAAAGGGGCAGAACTTGAAGACCTGAAACCTTCTGGTCTGATGATGGCATTTTTCAAGGGACCCGATAATGTTCAGATAGAACTCATTGAAGCGTAGTTTTCTTTAGCAATATATATCTTGTTCCGAATCCTGAATAGCGAGGTATCCTATGAAATATAGCGAACTGTTCCATACAATTCAGGGAGAAGGGACGCTGATAGGCGTTCCTTCTGTTTTCTTCCGAACAAGTTATTGCAATCTGAGATGCATTTGGTGCGACACTCCTTATACGTCTTGGACACCTGAAAATAAGGATATTACCGTTGCTGAAAGTGTTGCAGCAATTGCACAATTCGGATGTAAGCACGTCGTTATCACTGGGGGTGAACCGTTCATTCAGACAAAGGACCTGATGACACTTTGTCATGAGTTGGATAAACGAGGACATCATATCACGATTGAAACGAACGCAACGGTCTACGCGAATGTTGAAGCACATTTAATTTCAATGAGTCCTAAATTACGGAATTCCAATCCTTCAGAAGACAATAGATTCTTCGCACGTCACGAACGTGAACGTATCCGACCTGAAGTTATACGGAAGTTTTTAGACACGTACCCGTGCCAAGTAAAATTTGTGGTAGACACACCGGAAGACCTTGCAGAAATAAAGACTTTACAGGAAGATATTGACATTTCATCTGAAATTATCATGTTGATGCCCCAAGGCAAAACCTCCCATGTATTACATGAAAAACAGGAATGGTTAGTTGAACTCTGTAAAGAAAATGGATATCGTTTCTCACCGCGTGTCCATGTTGATATCTGGGGTGAAAAACGTGGTGTATAGCAAGTGAAATACGATATACTACTCAAAGGTGGGACTGTCTTAGATCCTGCCCAAGGATTGAATGCAATTCGTGATGTCGCAATTGCGGCTGGAGTCATCGCTGCGGTTGATAACGACATTCCAAAGACAGCTGCTAAAGAGACTATTTCTGCTAAAAACCGATACGTCACACCAGGGTTGATAGACATACATACGCATGTCTACTATGGTGTTACGACATGGGGAATTAAGGCAGATAATGTATGTCCTACTTCAGGAACAACAACTGTTGTTGATGCTGGCAGTGCAAGTTGGGCAACTTTCCCAGGTTTCCGAGAATTCATCGCAGAGCCAGCACAAACGAACATCTTAAACTATATCCATATTTCCGGTATTGGACTTGTCTACGGTCCTGTCGGAGAGATGTACGATCTTGCCTATGCTGATCCAGATCGTGTTGCTGATACATTGAAAACTAATCGGGATATCACTGTTGGTGTGAAAGTGCGACAAGGTAAATCGCAAGTAGGTGATAACGGTGTAGAACCTCTGAAACTTGCTATCAGAGCAGCCGAACAGGCAGGGACACCTGTGATGTGTCATATCGGTGCAGGTGTGCCACTTCCAGATGTTTTGGAATTGATGAGACCGGGTGATGTGATTACGCACTGCTTTCAAGGAAATGGTGACAACATCATTGACGATAAAGGTAGAATTATTCCTGAAGTTTGGAATGCACAGCGGAATGGTGTGATATTTGATGTCGGACACGGTGCAGGAAGTTTTCACTATGAAGTCGCACAACGTGCAATGGAACAAGGTTTTATTTCTGATGTCATCAGCACTGACCTACACACCGGGAACATTGATGGTCCCGTATACGACCTGCCGACAACGTTATCAAAATTGATGCATCTTGGACTCTCGTTAGAGGAAGTCATTGAAAAAGCAACTGCAAATGCTGCTAAAGCAATCAAACGCGAAAACCAGCTTGGTAACCTAAGAATAGGAACTACCGCAGATGTTGCAGTATTGGAATTACATGAAGGGGAATTTGAGTATTTTGATGCACACGATATAAAGTTTATTGGTTCTCAGAAGATTAATGCTGCTTTTACAATTCGTGAAGGGGTAAAAATATAGATGTCTGTCATAGCACAAAAAATTAGTGGTTGTTACCGTAGAGTTCTTGTGTTTTTACTGTTGACTTTGATAGTACTTGCCGGAGTAGGTGTCCTACTTTATTACCAAATTGGCGGAACCGAGGGGTTGCGGTACTGGACAGCGGGACGTGCACTAAATGGTACTGAAAGGATCATTTTGAAAAACCGTCCAGATGGAATTCCACAAGAAGATGTAGAAGCACAATTTGAGACAGTTCGCGATGCTATTCGTAATAGACAGATTGATCCCAAATTATTGTATGATGTGCTAAAATCATATCAAGATAAATTTCATAATCCTGGTTTATCAACAGAAACAGTAAAACCTTCAACACCGGAAGTAAGAGAGTTTCTAACAAATCTTCAGCAGACAATTATACCTGAAGAGTAGGTCTATAATCTATGAAATGGTTGCATGCAATTCTCTAATCAACTCACGAATTAGGTTTGTATCTGCATCATCACTCAAATTTGTGCCAACTATTATTGAAATAGCACATTGAAATCTTATACGCATATCACCCCATCCTTGGATTAGGGTTTTGTTTTTTATGACTTCAGGTCGTGCAACCGCTTCCAAAATCCTATGGACAATAGTCAGATAAAAAAGCAGGTGATGAGCATCTACACGTGCTGTTACATCGTTGATTTTCACTTTGTCCCGATGCTGAGCAACCCACTCTGCATAAGTTTCAACCAATTCACGGTTCAACAATGAAACGAAGTTTGCCCCTTCCTGATGTGCTCCAATGCTGTTAAAGTACTGTACCAACCGTCTTTCTTGCCAATCCCACCCAATACTTCCAAAGTCAATAAAAGTCGGTAGTTCACCATCTATAACGATATTGTGTGCTTGGTAGTCAAGGCTGTCCAATGTAGGTCCTGCTTCAAACAACCGATTGGAAAGAGATGTCCAAGCTGCATCAATTTGCTTTCTATGTGTCTCAATGTGCGGAGTCTTACTCAGATGCTCCAAATAACTGATCGTTTTTCTACCCTGTTCAAGTAGATGTTTCAGATTCTTCATGGGATCATAGTGGTATATATAAGGCTGGAATTGTGTAATGTGTTTAGCAAAAAAGGCTTCAAACCTGCAAAGTTCAGATAGGATAGTGTTAAGGAGAGGATTAAGGTTTGCCTTTGAACTTTTCTGTGCTAAGGAATCAAGTGTTTGATTCCCGCACCATTCCAATAATAACGCGCTATGTTGTTCAGAGTCCCATATCATTCTTGGCACACATAAACCATCATTGTGCAGTATTGATATTGTGTGCTTCTCTATTTGAAATGGTGTAAAACTTGTTTGGGGTACAGGGACAGTGAAATCGTGCTGTTTGAGTAGAAAACTGTCTGTTCCAATTCTGAGACGACACACGTTATGTTTCTGTAAGGAACCGTGATGAATCGACTCAACGCTAATATCAGCAATATTTATGTTGAGATGTGCTGCAACTTGCTCAAGTAATTTCTGCATTTCTGTCTCCATTTTAATCGTAGACGTATAGACAGAAATGAGGTTGAGAAATGATTTCACATCCCTGTTCACGATAGAAAAAATAGTTGCATGCCCTATAGAAACGTGTTATAATTAACACAATTTGACCATACGAGAAATATAGAGTTAACAGAGATACACGCCTCCAGATTTGCACAGCGGGTTCTCTCTTTTTGGGAGTCTGATGCAAATATGAAGGAGGTGGACGTACAAACCCAACTGGAGTCTATGAACTCCTTCCAACCCAGGAGGTTATTTTTGTCAGTAACAATGAAGGAACTCCTTGAATGTGGAGTGCACTTTGGTCACCAAACACGACGCTGGAATCCGAAGATGGCAGAGTACATCTTCGCTGAACGGAATGGTATTTATATTATTGATCTACAGCAGACACTTTCGATGCTTGAAACTGCAGTTGAATATGTTAAGAACATTGCAGCACAAGGTGGTGTAGCTCTCTTTGTAGGAACTAAGCGACAATCTCAGGAAGCAGTTTTGGAAGAAGCAACGCGGTGTAGCATGTATTATGTGAACCACCGTTGGCTCGGAGGAATGTTGACTAATTTCCAGACTATCCGACAAAGTATCAGTAGGTTAGAAACACTTGAAACAGAAGAAACGAGTGGTGAACTTGATAAACGTCCGAAAAAAGAAATCATTCGTCTCAGACGCGAAAAAGGGAAATTGTCTAATAACCTCACAGGAATCAAAGAGATGTCTATCCTTCCTGAAGTCGTTATTGTGACAGATACGCGCAAAGAACATACCGCTATTGCTGAAGCAAACAAACTTGGTATTCCAATCATTGCTATAGTAGATACAAACTGTGATCCTGATCCTATTGACCTTCCTATCCCTGGTAACGACGATGCAATTCGGTCGATCCGGTTAATCTGTTCCGTTTTAGCTGAAGCAGTTATTCAAGGACGTGGGGATGCATTGGAAGGTGAACAGGTTGAAGAAGAAAAAGTTCAGGCTGAAGAAAACCAGATTGATAAAGTCGCCGAAACTGAACGTCATGAAGAACAGACAGCACAGATGGTTGATACAGAACAGCTTTCAGCTGAACCCGAAGCCATCGGTGATACTGAACAACGTCAAGCACGTCAACCTCGTCCAAAAAGAAGATCACGACGACAACGTTAAGTCATACAGTAGTTTAACAGATTGGACTATTTTCAAACAAATTTGTACTCAAAACTTACATAAACGAAATAGATAGCCTATAATTTTAAAAGTCTAAATTGCTGTGCCAGTAAAACAACACAATGATTTGTGGGTTATTATCTGGCACTCATATATGGATTAAAATTGGAGGAAACATGGCAATTACAGCAAAAATGGTCAGTGAGTTGCGTACACGCACTGGTGCCGGAATTATGGACTGCAAAAAAGCATTAACAGAAACGGATGGTGATATTGATGCCGCAATTAAGAAATTGCGCGAGCAAGGCTTGCGCGCTTCTGAAGTAAAAGGTGGACGAGCAACAGAAGAGGGATTAATAATCTCATATATCCATCCCGGCAACCGTGTTGGCACATTAGTTGAGTTGAACTGCGAAACCGACTTTGTTGCACGAACGGAGCAATTTCAGAAATTGGCTACAGAGATCGCTATGCAAGTCGCTGCAGCGAAACCGAAATATGTCAGCGAAGACGAAGTGCCTGATGAGGAACTTGATGCTGAAAAGGCTATACTGAAAACGCAGGCTCTACAAGAAGGTAAACCTGACCATATTGTTGATAAAATTGTTGATGGACGGGTCTCTAAATATTACTCGGAAGCTTGTCTATTGAAACAACCATATATTCGCGATGCCGATAAAACAATTGAGGATCTTGTCAAGGATGCTATAGCACAACTCGGGGAAAATATCGTTATAAAACGTTTTGTGCTCTTTGTCCTCGGTCAGTAAAGTTCATTACAGACAGCACAGCGGTCATCGGAATCTTTGAAACAGAAAGGAATAGGAAACTCAGATGCAAGAAGCACTGCAAAATGCTGAATCACGCATGAAAAAAACAGTTGAGTCAACGACAACTAAATTGTCACACATTCAAACCGGTCGTGCTACTACAGCGTTGTTAGACCAAGTAACGATCAACTACTATGGCAGTAAGACCCCATTAAACCAAGTTGGTACAATTACCGCACCCGAACCGCGTCAGCTTGTTATCCAACCTTGGGATAAAACATTAATAACTGAAATAGAAAAAGCGATTGCCCAATCTGATTTGGGGTTAGCCACGAGCAACGATGGAAGTCTTATTCGGATTCAAGTTCCAGAATTAACCACCGAACGACGTGTTGAACTTACCAAGCTTGTCAAAAAGTTAGCTGAGGAAGGTAGAGTCGCTATTCGCAACATTCGTCGTGATGCGAATGATGCAGTCCGTAAATTGGAAGGAAGCGATGCTGGTGCCGGAGGCAGGAGAAGCAAAGGTCGCGGTGGCGATAAAAAGAGTGGGCGTAGTGATTCTGACCCTGTACAGAATTTAACAGATACGTATATAAACCAAATTAATGATTTAGCAGATGCCAAAGAAGCTGAACTCTTAGAGAACTAATTATGTTTTGGCGGCGAACTTTGAGCGTTGTTGTGCTGGTTCCGCTTGTCCTATTGTTAATCTACTTGGGACAATGGTTATACTTGCTTCTCGTTTCCGCCGCTGTCCTGATGATGCAGGTTGAATACTGCAGACTCTCACAACACCTCAGCGAAAAAATCAATCCGGTTATCCCATCCATCCTTACGGTAGGATTCTGCTTATGCGCGTTTTTCTTAGATTCACCAATTGAACCAGATAAAATATCAATGGTGATGTTTAGTTACATCCTCATTGTGTTTATATATGCTTTCGCATCAAGCATTTACCGGGGAGAAGTAGCAGGAGAGTTACTCACAGTCACTCTAAAACTTACAGGTATTCTGACTATCGGTTGGGTATTTGGTTATCACTGTATTCTGCTACGTAAAATTGATGACATCGGTATGCACCTTATCTTTCTACTCATTGGAACGATTTGGTGTAGTGATACTGGGGCTTATCTCATCGGTAGAGCAGTCGGCAAACATAAACTGAGTTCACAGATTAGTCCGCGTAAAACAGTTGAAGGCACTATTGCTGGCGTAGCGGTTGGAACCATAACCAGTATAGTGTTCAGTCTTATTTTTCTAAATGAAATACTTTCGCTATTAAACGCTGCCATCATAGGTTTATTATTGAGTGTTCTGGGACCACTTGGTGATTTGAGTGTATCGCTTATGAAACGGACTATTGGTGTCAAGGATTCTGGGGATGTTATCCCTGGTCACGGTGGTTTCCTTGATAGATGTGATAGTTTAATTTTTAGTGCTCCTGTCCTATATTACTATATTGAGTTTGCAGGATTCTTCAATTTTATATAGTTCAAACGAGTAGATTCAGGGTTGGATTTTCATTTATCCCAATATTTTAGCGTTTACAAACACTATCTATAGAACTTGTCTACTTACAAACGCACTGCTTTTGCACTGCGACCATAATTAAATCACATGAAGCACATAGCTATTTTAGGTAGTACTGGTTCTATTGGAAAAAACACACTTGACGTTGTTGAAAAACACCGTGATGAATTCAAGGTTGTTGCGCTTGCTGCAAACAAAGATGTTGATACCCTTGAACAACAGATTAGACAATATCGTCCAAGGTTAGCCGCACTAAATGACTCTGACGCAGCCAATTGTCTTCGTGATAGATTACGAGACATCAAAGACACCGAAGTCCTGTCTGGAAATGAGGGGATTCTGGCAGTAGCCACTATCACTGAAGCCGAACAAGTATTAGATGGAATGGGCGGCAGTGCCGGATTATTACCAACGTTTGCTGCTATCAATGCAGGAAAAGACATCGCCTTTGTTAATAAAGAGGTAATGGTGATGTGTGGACCTATTGTCATGGAGGCAGTCCAAAAGAACGGTGTTAACTTAATCCCCATTGATGGTGAAATGAGTGCAATTTTCCAATGCTTGGAAGGCGCGCGCGACAAACAATCCGACATACACCAGTTATTATTAACTGCCTCTGGTGGTCCTTTTCGTGATGTTCCAAAAGATGAACTCTACAATGTAACACCTCAACAAGCACTAAATCATCCCAATTGGGATATGGGGGCAAAAATAACGATTGATTCAGCAACCATGATGAACAAAGGATTAGAAGTAATTGAGGCAAAATGGTTGTTTGATATTGAACTTGATAAAATAGACATTGTTGTGCATAGGGAAAGCATTGTCCACTCAATGGTTGAATGGACAGACGGTTCAACACTTGCACAGCTTGGTCCTACGGATATGCGGATTATGATACAGTATGCTTTGACATATCCCGACAGACTACCAACACCCGTTGCAAGATTAGATTTACGTGAATCACGCACGTTGCATTTTGAACCGGTCGATAAAGATAAGTTCCCATGTATATCACTGGCGTATACAGCTGCAGAAGTTGGAGGCACACTTCCTGTTGTTCTGAGCAGCGCAGATGAAGTCGTCGTCAATGCATTTCTTGATGAACGGATAGGATTTATGGATATTCCCTCCATATTACAGTGCGTTATGGACAGGCATGATGTGATTTCAAAGCCTTCACTTGAGGATATCCTTGAAGTAGACAAATGGACAAAATCAACTACGCTTTCAATCATAAATGCTAAAGAATAGTACATATTTAACATAATACATTAGAACACTAACATACTCTGCAGTCATAAATAGGAGACAAAAATGGAATTCTTCCAACCTATAGTTGATATAGTACTCTCTATATTCCCTGCTATCAAAGCGATACTGCTTGCTATAATTCCGCTTGGTTTTTTAATTTTTATCCATGAACTTGGGCATTTTCTCGCTGCAAAACGGTCAGGGATTAAGGTAAATACATTTTCACTCGGTTTTGGTCCAAAAATTGTTGGATTTACACACGGAGAAACACTGTACAAATTGTCTCTCTTACCATTTGGTGGCTACGTACAAATGGAGGGCGAGAATCCAAGTGAACAGACAGGATCTGAAGGTGAATTTGCGAGTGCATCACTTGGCAAACGCGCCTTTGTTGTTATTGCAGGTCCTGCTGTTAACCTATTGTTCGGAATTTTAGCATACTGGTTCGTTTTTGGTATTGGACTCAACGATGATTCAGCAGGACTTATCAGTCGTCTGACAGGACAATCATTTCACGAACAACAGGAATCTGTACAGATAGGAATGCTTTCTGAAGATGGACCTGCTGGTGTCGGCGGGGTGATGCGAGGTGATACAATTGTATCTATAAATGACGACCCAATAACAAATTTTGCTGCTTTTCAAACCAAAATTTTTACTAATCCTAACAAGGAATTAGAACTTGTTGTGCAGCGTGATAATGAATTGAAAACACTTGCTGTAGTACCAAAGGTAGAATCTATTTCACGGGGAGAATACGGTATCATAGAGGTTAGTACCGCCAGTGATGTTTTCGTTTCTGATGTTGTTGAAGGTAGTTTGGCAGAACAAGCGGGTATAATGGTTGGAGATCAAATAGAAACAATAGATATGCAAAAATTGTATACCGTGCCGGTATTTAATCCAGTGATTTGGCGTTCTGATATTGACTGGCGTGGTCGATCATATCAAGCATATTACAATCAAATTAATCAGAAACAAGGTGCACTTGAACTTGGTATACGCAGGAATGTTGAGAAAGATACCTTTGAAAAGCTTACAATTGATCTACCTGTCACTTGGCAGATAAAAACTCTTGTTCAAAACAAGAGTACTGCTGCAAAGGCAGGGATTAAAGGCAGAGATGTTCTGCTAAGTATCAACGGATCTTCTGTTGATAGCACCTCGCTCTATGCAGAGTTGGAAAAGGCAGGAGATGCCCCTATATCACTTGGCATTCTTCGAAATGGCGTTGAAAAGACGTTTACAATTTCTCCCACAGAAAGATCTGATAAGGATGAAGAAAACACTTTTTATGGTATACAATGGGCGACCTACCTAAGTGGAATGAAATTAGATGGACCTCCGTTGCCTGAATTTAATTTCTTTTCTGCATTCTGGAAGGGATGTGAAACCTCTTGGCTTACTCTCACATCCATTACCAGAACATTAAAACAATTAATTGGTGGAGAAGTGTCACCAAAATATCTTACAGGTCCCATAGGTATTGCAGATGTGACAAGTCGTATGTTCGCAAGCGTAGGTTTATCCACTATTCTCTTTTTCATCGGTTTTATCAGTATAAATCTCGCAATAGTCAATCTATTACCTATTCCAATTGCGGATGGGGGACACCTTCTATTTTTCGCTGTGGAAAAACTATGGGGACGTCCTGTACCACTTAAAGCACAGGCAATAATACAGCAAGTTAGTGTTGTCCTTATCATTGCGCTATTCTTATATATTACTTGGTTTGACAGTCTAACGTTATTTGATAAATTGCGAAACTAATATAATTGCAAGAGAAATACATGGAAAGCAACGATCCTAAAGAAGAATATCTGAATATAGTTGCGACTGTGAGGGAATACGTGGCGGAACAACTGGAATTTGGTTTGTTTGAAGCAGAAATAAACGAATCAGAACCTGAGCAGAAATACGCTGACTTAGACCTACCTGCACTTAATGATGACGCGCAAAGTTGTGTTAAATGCGGATTACATGAGGAACGAAATACTGTTGTTTTTGGTGTGGGTAACCCAAATGCTGACCTGATGTTTGTCGGTGAAGCCCCAGGGGCAGATGAAGATAGACAAGGGGAACCTTTTGTCGGTAGAGCAGGAAAATTACTCACAGATATTATTAAGGCGATGAAATTTACACGCGAGGATGTCTATATTGCAAACGTGCTAAAATGCCGTCCTCCGGACAACAGAAATCCTGCTCCAGATGAAGTAGAGACATGCAGCCCATACCTGATTCGGCAAATTACGTTAATTCAACCAAAAATCATTGTAGCACTTGGGAGTTTTGCAGCGAAAATGTTACTGGATACTAATACAAGTATTTCGGCACTTCGTGGTAAGTTTCATGAATATGCCCTGACGAAACAGAGCGAGAATCCACCGGTAGTTATGCCGACATTTCATCCTGCGTATCTGCTTAGAAACCAAAGTGCTAAGCGCGAAGTCTGGGAAGATATGCAACAGGTAATGGAATATTTAGAAAGTCATAAGTCTTAAGTTATACCATTTCTAAATAATAACTTCTCATTAACAAAAAACGCGTTCGTAGTCGCGCAATTTATTGCGCCTCTTACATTTGGATTTATTAAAATCTCAAAATGTAGTTTTATTTATTAGAATTGGTATTACAACATCAGGAGTCGGATTCCACATTCCGGTGATTGGAAAGAGTAAGAGATATGAGTTACGCCAACGTTGCTTTCCCAATCGCAGTCAACCGACTGTTTACTTACGCTGTACCACAACACTTGGATACAATTATACTACCCGGTATGCGTGTCCTTGCTTCATTTCACGGAAGTGCTCAGGAAGGTGTTGTCGTAGAACGTATCGATGAAACCGATTTATCCGCAAACAAGATAAAGAACATCTCTGAATGTCTTGATGATATCCCAACATATTCTGAGGAATTACTGGCACTCACCCAATGGATGTCAGATTACTACCTAACTTCGTGGGGCAATGCTCTCTATTGTGCAGTACCTGCAGCAGTTCGCAATCAGAGGCAGAAACTGGTCAGATTATGTCCTGAATACACTCCCCCAATAGGAAAAGTTCAAAAAAAGATAGTTGAAGTATTGGAATCAGAGGAAGAGTTAACACTGAATCAACTTGTACGGCGGCTTGGTGTGACTTATGCCAATCTCCGTCCTAAAATTACTACACTCAAACAAAAAGGTGTCGTTGAAGAAATCGTCAGTCATAAACCTAAAGCTACATCGCAATTTACCAATGTCGCTGAATTAGCATTGCCACATGCCGATATAGAGAATGAAATTGCCGAACTGACAACCGGTAGTGACGGATATGAACAGTCTACGAATAAACCCAAAAGTCGTGTTCCTCATGCAGCTGCGTTAAAACATGCCGAGATGCTTCAAATTCTCCTTGATGAAGGCGTGCCATTAACCATTGCAGAACTTACAAAGCAGGTAAAAGCAAGTTCTTCACTGCTCCGGACTCTTGAAAGACGCGGGCTTATTAAGATTTCACGCGCAGCAGCGGTGCGAAATCCCTTAAGTCAACAACCTGTCGCTCCTACACAGCCTTATACATTAAATCCTTCTCAATCCGATGCATTCAGAGAGATTCTGAAAGCACTTCAGTCTGAAGATGAGTCAAAACAAAGTTTTCTGCTACACGGTGTAACTGGAAGCGGAAAAACTGAGGTATATATGCAAGCGATAGCACATATACTTGAGAATGGTAAGTCGGCTATCGTTCTTGTGCCTGAGATTTCGTTAACTCCGCAAACCACATCAAGGTTTATTGGACGTTTCGGTGAACGGGTTGCATTGCTTCACAGTCGACTCAGTGATGGTGAACGTTTTGACCAATGGCATCGTATCCGAAAAGGTGAAGCAGATATTGTCATAGGACCTCGTTCTGCCATCTTCGCACCGGTTAAGCAACTCGGTTTACTGGTTATTGATGAGGAACATTCCGATTCGTATAAATCAGATACCGCTCCCCGTTATCATGCGCGGGAGGTGGCTCAAAAACGTTCTGAACTTTCCAACTGTCCATTAGTTCTTGGTAGTGCAACACCATCACTTGAAAGTTTTTTTCACGCAAAAAATGATACCTATAAACTACTAAAATTACCAAATCGCGTGATGGAAAGAAAAATGCCTGAAGTTCATATTGTTGATATGAGAAATGAATTAAAAAAGGGTAACCGCACTATCTTCTCTGAGTATCTCAGAAACGCAATCACAGAAAGGTTAGAAAAGCAGGAACAAACTATATTGTTTTTAAATAGACGTGGGCATTCAAAGTATGTATTCTGTCGCACTTGTGGGTATGTAGAGAGATGTTTGAATTGCTCAATTTCCTTGACCTTTCATTTTGAAACCAAGCAATTGGTTTGCCATCATTGTGGTCATAAGCGTGATACACATGCTTCCTGTCCTGATTGTAACGGAACTGTAATTGATTATTTTGGACGCAAAGGATTCGGCACCGAAACCGTAGAACAGGAAGTGATTAAATCTTATTCTATGGCAAAGGTACAAAGATTTGACGCAGATACGACTACCCGAAAAAACGCACACCAACATATTTTAGAAGCATTTGAACGGCAGGAGATCGATATTCTAATTGGCACTCAGATGGTGTCAAAAGGATTAGATTTTCCAAATGTAAGCCTTGTTGGGGTTGTTGTTGCGGATACTGCCTTGAATTTACCCGATTTCCGCGCGAGCGAACAAACTTTTAGTCTCCTCACACAAGTTGCCGGTCGTTCAGGACGCGCAGAAACCGCAGGAGAGGTAATCATTCAAACATATTTGCCAGACCACTACTGTATCACATCTGTAAAGCAGCATGATTACATCGGTTTCTATGAAAAAGAGGTAGAAGAACGAAATGCCTTACAATATCCTCCATACAGCCATGTCGCAACCCTATTGCTCCGTGGTGAAGATGAAAAAGAGGTAATTGATGCTTCACATGCTGTCAGTGATTATCTTGAAACTCTACAAACTGATCGGTTTCCAGAGGTAAAAATCTTAGGTCCAGCACCCGCACCACTATCAAAAATTGATGGGAAGTATCGATGGCATTTTCTATTCCGATGTCAGAATGTAGAAAAAATCTGTGAACTCTTTCAATGTTTTAACGATGAACCTCCGAAGGAAATTAAATCAAACGTTATTGAATTTATTATAGATATTGATCCGACAAATACTTTATAATACGAACATAACCTAATGTGCGGAAACACTAATCATTTTTCTCTGTATTCTCCGCACTATACCTAAAGGAACTTATAATTTATGGGCAACCGGATATATGAGAAACTCGCTGATGAAGACCTGATTGCGAAGAGTCCTATACTTGTTTTCGCTGCAGACCCATTGGCATCAGCAGGAATAAAAGGACTTGGACAAGTCCAACATCCAAAACCGCATTATCGCACACATGCTGAGTTTTTACAGCTGCAACGTGACCTCGTTGCAGACGGACAACTTGATGGGCTTTTGATGACACCCGCAGATTCAGAGACACTTGCACTTGAAGAAAACTTATTTGAAAACACCCCTATCACACCTATTGTTCGTATGAACTCGGAAACCGCTATTTGGAACCCACGTTTTGGGGTTTATACCTCGCGACCTTCAATGCCTTTTCAAACGGTGTTTCCAGAAGACATGCAAAGGTATTGTGAAGCACTGATCGGTCCTGCCCTTGAATGTAAAGTCAACCTTGGTTTATATTCTATTACACTCAATAACGATCCTATTGTCGATGAACGGATGTTGCAGGCTTATGTGCAATTTGCCCATGTTGTAGGTGAAATCGAGGGTTTCGACCATCTATTAGAGGTGTTTTTGCCAAATGTAAAATTACCCGGAATGGATGAAGAAAAACGTGGTATGTACGTCGCTGATTCCATTGTCCGTACGATGAGTTATCTCCGCAAACACCAACGTCCACGTTTTATCAAGACTGCATACACTACCTCGGAAGTCTGGACAGAATTATGCCAATTTGATACCACACTCGTTATCGGGGCATTGGGTGGTCCAAGACAAAATGCACGAAGCACGTTTGCCCTTGCCCACAACGTAGTACAAAATGGTGGTCGTGCAATCCTATTCGGACGCACGATTTTTGGTGAAGATGACCCGATCAGTTTTGTTCAATGTCTTCGTCGTGTGCTTGATGGTGAATCTGATCCGCAGACAGCACATGCAGATTATCAGAAAAAGATCCGAACACAAGGTTAACGTTAACGTGAGTTCGGATAAGAAACGAGTTTTCATATTTAACATAAATTCATAATATGTAACTGTTAGAATTAGTTGAATCTACATCCTAAATTCCGTTGTCATTGTTTATGTTAGAATAATCTGAATTTTCAGAGTCATTC
>JAJDWI010000100.1 GCA_022825665.1 Candidatus Poribacteria bacterium | reverse complement strand
ACGTTTACTATACACCTGTCGCCTCTCCGAGGCTTTAGCAAGTATATCTTAGCACCAGCGGTGCGAAAGGTGTGTAGCACCTAATACAACAAAAACCCAAAGCACCAGCGGTGCGAAAGGTGTGAAGTCTGAAATCGGTCGGACAAGGAACTATTACAAGAGACAGGTTCTTAAATTGACACCTGTGGTGCGGTTTCCTAACCGCACCGGACTTTGATGTAATATTACCGAATCTATTTTTTAATCTTCATATCAACGCGCCCAATTCATTTCTTTAACACAGTTTATAATTCATATTAATACATACTTAAATATATAATATTAATTTGCATTTTTTGTCTAAATATTATATATTATTACGATTTTTCAATGGAATAGGATACCCAATTCTATCTATTTCAGTACTATTGAATGCAAACCTGTGAAACTTCAACTTTAAGAATCGTCCTTTAGGGTTGGATATCCTATGCGCTGTTTTGATCTAAAGGTAATATATTTTAGAGGAGATTTGCGATATGCATTTACAGATTAGAAAAAGTGTCTGGTTATACATGTTTACTTTGTTTATGTGCGTCAATTCCTTTTTCATAAGGGACACTGCTGCACAAGCCGATAATAAACCCACTTCACTACCTGTTGATCCGAACTATACATTTGAGACGATCGACGTTCCAGGTGTAGATTTTTTAGAGTTGACGGCAAGTAGCGACTTTGAGGACTACGCTGGCAACACCCCGAGCGCAGATGGTGAAAAAATGGTCGGTTTTACACTCATTGATGGAGTTTTTACAACCTACGATTTCCCTGGGGCACAAGGCACTTATTTCTATGCGCTGGGCAATAATGGGATAGCCGCTGGACACTACCAAGATAGCAACGGACTTTACCACGGTGTCATCTTAGGGGAAGATGGAGAACTGCGCCAATACGATTTTCCGGGTGCCGTCGAAACCTTCATCTACGGTTATAGTGATTCCACGGGCGTGTTGACGGGTAGTTTCATAGATGCCTCAGGTGTTCGCCGGGGGTTCTCAGGCGAGACAATCATTGAGATAGCCGGGGCAACAGAAACTTCTGCCGATTTTGTCAACGCGCAAGGTAGCATCGTAGGAAACTTCATAGATGCTGACGGTCTATATCGATTATATATAAGTCTTCAACAGGAAAGACTTGCAATTTTCGACTATCTCGATCCATCAACGCTGGATTACTTTTTCCTCCACGGTATCAATGATGTGAGGATTGTCGTTGGCAGAGCAAAAGCGAAAGGTGATATCCCGCGCACATACGTCGGTTCATTCCTGCTTGGACTCCATGAATTGCGGGTTCGGGACAGTATTAGCACAGAGGGTTGGAATATCAATCAGGACGGTTCAGTTGTAGGACACTATGATACACCTGATGGGCGCAGACACGGATTTATCGCAAGACCCACGGAGGATGCTGCCGCATACGTCAGCGATGCACCTGGTGCTATCCCGCCTATTGACGTAAACTATACTTTTGAGACGATTGACGTTCCGGGTGTAGAGTTTTTAGAATTGACTGCAAGCAGCGACTTTGAGGACTACGCCGGGAATACTCGGAGTGCTGACGGTGAAAAAACAGTCGGATTTACGCTTATTGATGGCGTTTTTACAACCTACGATTTCCCAGGTTCAAAGAACACTTATTTCTTTGCATTTGGTAATAATGGTATAGCTGCAGGATACTATGAGGATAGTGACGGGCTTCATCACGGTGTCATCTTAGGGGAAGATGGAGAACTACGCCAATACGATTTTCCGGGTGCCGTCGAAACCTTCATCTACGGTTATAGTGATTCCACCGGCGTATTGACCGGATCTTTCATAGACACTTTTGGGGTTCGCCGGGGGTTCTCAGGGGAGAAAATCGTTGAGATAACTGGGGCAACAGAAACCTATTCCGATTTCGTCAATGCAACAGGCGTTATCATGGGTTCTTACATAGATGCTGGCGGTCTATATCACGGATACGCGTTGAACCCGAGTGGCAGGCTTGCAATTTTCGACTACTTTGACCCATTAACTCTGGAATACTTTTTCGTCCACGGTCTGAATGACATAGGCGGCGTTCTTTTCGTTACCAGAGCCAAGGCGAAAGGTGACATCCCACGCACTTATGTCGGCTCAATCATGCGTGGACTCCATGAATTACGGGTTCCGGGCAGCGTTAGCACAGAGGGTTGGAACATTAATGTTGACGGTTCTGTCGTCGGATACTATGACTCACCAGATGGACGTAGACACGGGTTCCTCGCCAGACTCGGCAGTAAAGAAGAAAGCGATCATTTTTCTAATGCCTATACTGTCACACTGTCTAAAGGGTTGAACATGCTTTCCGTGCCATTAGCAACACCTACACAGATGACAGCAAAATCACTTGCGGGAATAACCGGAGCAACTATGGTGATAACCCTCGATACCGATAGTCAACGTTTTATTGGTTGGACACCAAGTGCACCCAACGATGGTTTCCCAGTTGATGGTGGACACGGGTATATTGTCAATGTACCAGAAGCACGCAATTTCGCATTCGTCGGAGCACCGTGGACAAATGAAATGAAGACAACTGCAGCACCCGCTGCTATATCCAAGGCAACCCCTAAAAATGCGTGGGCATTCATTGTAAGTGGTCATTTGGCAGGTAGAACGACATTTGATGGATACAAAGTAATCGTTCATAACCTGAGAACAAATAGCGTGATAACTACTTCAGTGCAAGGGGATTACTTCGCTGCTGCAAATGCAGATTTGGCACGCAGAAGCGTTGTCCAAGTTGGAGATGTCATAGAACTGCGGGTCATCGGTCCAGATGGCAATGTCGAATCTCAGACCCAGAGATTCAAAGTGACCCCAGAGAACCTTTCTAATGCGGTTTTGTCTGTTAGACTTAATGACATCGGTAAACCGAATCAAAATAAGCTGCTGCAGAACTATCCGAATCCGTTTAATCCGGAGACGTGGATTCCCTATCAACTTTCTGAAAACAGTCCTGTATCAGTATCAATTTATAATTCAACCGGTAAGTTGGTTCGCGCAATTTCTCTCGGTTATCAATCCGCTGGCTTCTACAATAGTCCGGATCGCGCTGCTTATTGGGATGGACGTAATGCAATTGGGGAACCAGTTGCAAGTGGTATCTATTTTTACCAGTTGACGACACCATCCTTCCAGCAAACACGGCAGCTTGTCATCCTAAAGTAGAGTCAATCAATATAGAACTCACAGATGCCACAGTTATGCTCTCGCTAACTGTGGCATTTTGTTAAAACTAATCACCTGTAAATTCCTACCAAACAAATTGCCTCCAATGGTGTAAGCGACAAACTTTCTCCTTAAAAAATACGTTTAGATATCCAACCTATGAAATCAAAGATAAAATAAGGTTTTTCTTGCCTTTTAATAGGAAATGCTACATACTAACATTACATGAACGTGATTCCAAATCATTGTGATATGAGTACAGTTGAACGTAAACTAACGAAACTTCAACTACATACATCGCTTCTTAGACAGGATATCTAACATATTGCTAATGATCTTTAAAGAAATTAATTTAGGGAGTTTTTATGTTTGCACAAATTAGAACCAGTTCTTTGTTTAACATATTCACACTGCTTGTGTGTCTCAATATTATCTTCATATTGAACACAGCAGCGCAAGACAAGAATCAGTCTATCAAGGTTAACTATACCTATGAGAGTATTGATGTCCCCGGTGTAGATTTTTTAGCCTTGACGGCGAGTAGCGACTTTGGAGATTACGCTGGCTTTACGAAAAGTACTGATGGTAGAAAAGAAATCGCCTTTACCCTAATAAACGGTGTTTTTACGACCTATGATTTTCCTGGATCACAGAAAACGCACTTCTTTGCACTCGGTAATAATGGTGTTGCTGCAGGGCACTACAAGGATAGTAATGGACTTTACCATGGTGTCGTATTAGACGAAAATGGTGAGTTGAAACAATACGATTTTCCAGGTGCAGTCCAGACGTTCATCTTCGGTATTAGTGATGAAACTGGGGCACTGAGCGGTAACATCGTTGATACAGATGGAGTTACCCATGGATTCTCGGGAGATATGTCTATTACATTCCCTGGTGCAGTAAAAACTTATGCGGATTTTGTCAATTCTGCCGGTGTTGTCGTTGGCAGCTACATAGCTGCTGATGGCACGGTTCATGGATTCATGCGTGCCCCAGATGGCAGTTTTACAACTATTGACGTTCCAGAATTGCCAAATTTGGATTTTCTATTTGTGAACGCTATCAACAATGATGGTGTTGTTATCTTTAGAGCTAAAGCTGTTGATGATATTCAGCGTTCCTACATCCTTCTACCAGGTGGCATACCTCATGAATTGCGGTTTCCAGGTAGTGTTAGCACAGTGGTGCGAAATATTAATCAGGACGGGAGTATTATCGGCTACTATGACTCAGCAGATGGACGAAGACACGGATTTTTTGGTAGACCCACTACTAAGGAAATGAGTGATTATTTTAGTAACGTCTTCAATATCACGTTGACGCAAGGTTTGAACATGCTATCTTTACCTTTATCATCACCAAAATCGATGACAGCAAAATCACTTGCAGGCATTGCAGGTGCGACTGTTGTTATCGCACTTGATGCCGATAGTCAACGTTTCATTGGGTGGACACCGAGTGCCCCTGACGATGGATTTCCAATCGAAGGTGGACAAGGCTATATCGTCAATGTACCACAAACGCGCAATTTTGCATTCGTCGGATCACACTGGACAAATCAAAAAGAAAACACTGCAGCAGCACCTGCAATACCCAAGACACAGCAAGCATGGGCGTTTGTTGTCAGTGGACACTTAAAAGGTAAATCCGCATTTGACGGCTATAAGGTAATCGTCCGTAATCCGAGAACAAACACCATTGTAACTTCCACAGTGCAAGGGAATTACTTTGCTGCTGCGACTGCAGATATGGCACGTAGGAGCGTTGTCCAAGTTGGAGACGTGATAGAACTGCGTGTCATCGGTCCGGGTGGCAATGTCGAATCTCAAACCCAAAGATTCAAAGTGACCCCAGAAAACCTTGCTAATGCGGTTCTGTCTGTCAACCTTGATAGTATCGGTCAACCGAGTAGGAATCAGTTGTTACAGAACTACCCGAATCCATTTAATCCAGAGACATGGATTCCATATCAACTCTCGCAAAACAGTCCTGTGTCAGTATCCATCTATGATGCAACCGGTAAGTTGATTCGCACACTTTCACTCGGTTATCAATCTGCAGGTTATTATAATAGTCGGGAACGTGCTGCTTATTGGGATGGACATAATGCAATTGGGGAACCAGTCGCAAGTGGTATCTACTTTTACCAGTTAACGACACCATCCTTCCAGCAAACACGTCGACTCGTCATCCTGAAGTAGGGTCGACGTATACAAAAATAATAAGAACCACAGTTATGCTACCGCTAACTGTGGTTCTCTTTTGGTTTAAATAAATGTTGTTCAAACCCCAATCAACCGAATTACCTACCTTGCTATAAAAAAGAGATAAGATTTAACTTGCTTTTTTTAAAGATTGTTGTATACTTTCAATAGGGATGTACCAGAATATCCAGTCCTTGCTTTCCCTACTGCTGTACATAAACAATATTGTTACTTAGGATGGGTATCTGATGCATAGTATAATCTTTATATTGTTAGTTATTTATGGAGGAAATATCTGTTATGCCTATTCGGTTTAAGAACATTTTCTTTTTTTATGTGATTACGTTGTTGATGTTTCTAAATTCGCTTTTTCTTTGGAATTCTGCTGCACAAGACAACAATGAACCCAGTCCCGCCTCTGCAAGTGCAAACTATACTTTTGAGACAATTGATGTACCGGGTGTAGATTTCTTAGCGTTGACCGCGAGTAGCGACTTTGAGGATTACGCAGGCTACACACGGAGTGCTGATGGTGAAAAAGATGTCGCATTTACGCTTATTGATGGTGTTTTTACGACTTATGATTTCCCTGGTTCAAAAAACACCTATTTCTTTGCTCTCGGTAATAGTGGACAAGCCGCCGGACACTATGAAGATAGTGACGGTTTATTCCATGGAGTTGTCTTAGAAAATGGTGAGTTACGGCAATATGACTTTCCCGACTCCGTTCAAACATTTTTATACGGTATAAGTGATTCTACAGGGGCACTAACAGGTAATTATATAGATGCTGCTGGCGTGCGTCGTGGTTTCTCAGGAGACGAAATCATAGAATTCCCTGGTGCCTTGGAAACTTATGCTGATTTTGTGAATTCGAGTGGTGGTATGGTGGGTAGTTATGTTGATGCTGAAGGTGTTTTTCATCCTTATGTTCGCACCCCAAATGGTAGGTTTGCATCTTTGGATCTTCCAAGAGCAGCACTATTGGAATACTTTTTTGTCCACGGTATCAACGATGCGAATGTTGTCGTTGCGCGAGTTAAACAGATAGATGATGTGCCACGTACCCTTGTGGGTACATTTCGGGACGGACTTGAAGAATTTACGGTTCCGGGCAGCGTTAGCACGGAGGGTTATAATATTAACCAAGACGGTTCTATCGTCGGACACTATGACACGGAAGATGGGCACAGGCACGGTTTCATTGCCAGACCCATGGACATTGATGAACCCATTGACATTCCAGTCATTCCTACTTATACATTTCAGAGTATCAATGTTCCCGGTGTAGATTTTTTAGAGTTGACAGCAAGTAGTGACTTTGGAGATTACGCAGGAAACACACGAAGTGCTGATGGTGAAAAAACAGTCGGATTTACGTTGATTGATGAGGTCTTTACAACTTATGATTTCCCCGGTTCAAAGAACACTTATTTTTATGCACTGGGTAACAATGGGAATGCTGCGGGACACTACGAAGATAGCGATGGTATGTTGCATGGTGTTGTTTTAGAAAATGGTGAGTTGCAGCAATACGATTTTCCAGGGGCAGTTCAAACGGAAATCTACGGTATTAGTGATGCGACTGGAGACCTAACAGGTAATTTTATAGATACTTCTGGTGTTCGTCGTGGCTTCTCAGGTGATACAATAGTTGAAGCACCTGGGGCATCAGCAACTTACATAGATTTCATCAACGCGAGTGGTCGTATGGTTGGTAGTTACGTAGATGCTGATGGTGTTTTTTATCCATACACCCGTACCCCCGCAGGTAGGTTTTTAACAATTCAACTTCCACAAGCAGCCATGTTTGAATACTATTTCATACATGGTATCAACGATGTAGGAACCTTCGTTGGAAGAGCCAAAAAGTATGATGATATCCCGCGCACCTATGCTGGTACAGTCCAGCACGGTCTACAAGAGTTGCAGTTCCCGGGTAGCATTAGCACTGAAGGTTGGAATATTAATCAGGACGGTTCTGTCGTTGGAAACTATGTATCAGCCGATGGACGCAGACACGGGTTTATTGCCAAACCTGCTACTAAGCCAGTGAGTGATCATTTTAGCAATGTCTTCAACGTCACGCTAACGCAAGGTTTGAACATGCTTTCTTTGCCATTAGCCTCGCCTGAACCGATGACCGCTAAATCATTGGCGGGAATAGCCGGTGCAACAATCGTCATAGCACTTGACACGGACAATCAAAGTTTCGTCGGGTGGACACCGAGTGCGCCAAACGATGGATTCTCAATTGAAGGTGGAAAAGGTTATATCGTCAATGTCCCACAAACACGCAATTTTGCATTCGTCGGTGGACATTGGACGAATAGAACGCAGGCTTCAGCACCTTCCATCTTCAATCAGAAACAGGAAACGTGGGCGTTTGTTGTCAGTGGACACTTGGTAGGTAGACCAGCGTTCGATGGTTACAAGGTAATTGCCCGCAATCTGAGAACTAACAGCATTTTAACTGCCCCTGTACAAGATAATTACTTCGCTGCTGCAACCGCTGACTTGGCACGCAGAAGTGTTGTCAAAGTCGGTGACGTTATTGAATTACGCGTCATCAGTCCAGACGGTAATATTGAATCACAGGATCTAAGTTTTAAAGTTACTCCTGAGAACTTAGCAAACGCTGTTCTGTCTGTCAACCTTGATGAAATTGGCAAACCGAATCAGAATCAGTTGTTGCAGAATTATCCGAATCCGTTTAATCCGGAGACGTGGATTCCTTATCAACTCTCTGAAGCCAGTACTGTATCGGTATCCATATATGATACGACCGGTAAGTTGGTTCGCGAACTTTCACTCGGTCATCAATCTGCTGGATTTTATAATAGTAGAGAACGGGCTGCCTATTGGGATGGAAAGAATACATTAGGTGAAACCGTAGCGAGTGGTGTGTATTTTTATAAGTTGGAAACACCTTCCTTCCAGCAGACACGCCGATTGGTCATTCTAAAATAAATTTGCCTAAGTACTTTCTCCAAGCTACGTTCACCATCTTGTATACGCACTTTGTTAATGTATTATCAATTTCCATATTTTTAACTCACTTAAACTTTAATTTTTAGGAGGAAAAAATGATACGTTATATACGGTGGAGAACAATAATAGTTCTAATACAATGCACTCTGATTTCATTTAGCGTAAGCGTATTTGCTGCAGAAGAACCTATTGAAGGCGAAAACTTCATTTGGGTAGACCTCGGTGAGGAAAGCGAAGGTGTATTATTAACCCAAAGCGAACAAGGTGATGGAATCACCGAACCTGCAGTGAAGGATAAAGTGGACTGTTTAGAAAACCCTTGGCCTTATAATGGACCGGGACACAACCACATGTATTTCAAAATTGACGATTCATTTATATTTGGTGGAGACCATGAAGCATGGATTGTCATGGAATATTTCGACTCAAAACAGGCAGAAGAGATTAATTGCCAATACGACAGCAACGGTGCTGGTCCTGTTGATGGTGCGTTTCGGGGAGCAGGTGATGGTGCTTTTCCAATTTTAAAACCTGAAGGAACAGATCAATGGCGCGTTCATATATGGGTAATCAATGATGGTCGTTTTGAGAATCGGGCAAATGGTTCAGATTTCAGATTCACATCACACGGTAAAGGACCGATATGGATCAATCGCGTTTGGGTAGGTACTATTGAACCACCAGAGAATTTTGATCCGGAAGGTTTGTTTGGTATGCCATATTCTGTTGACCCTAAATCAAAGTTGACGACAACATGGGGACAACTTAAGACTCATACTGAATGAATAATGCAATATCTATGTAATAAATGTAGTATTACTTATAAAATGGAACCCTTACGTTATAAATGTGATTGCGGTTCTCCTCTAATTTTGGAAAATGATGCCTCGCGTCGCTATGAATGGGATTTCTCTATCCGTTCCCTTTGGCGATACGTCGAGGCATTACCAATTCCCACTGACACAGAGATTGTCACCCTCGGTGAAGGGATGACCCCACTCGCTCTGTTAGACGCTACAGAAAAGACTGAGCATTATGTAAAACTGGATTACCTTTGCCCGACTGGTTCGTATAAAGATCGTGGTGCCTCCGTTTTACTAACACATCTCAAGTCGTTTGGTGTTACAGAAGTCGTTGAGGATTCCTCCGGCAATGCAGGTGCAGCAATTGCTGCGTACAGCGCGAGAGCGGGAATCCACTGCACGATTTACTGTCCTGAATCCACTTCAAAGGGCAAGTTAAAACAGATCGCTGCTTACGGTGCTGAACTAAAACTGGTACCAGGAAATCGTATGGCAACTACTGAAGCAGTAAAACTGGCTGCAGAAAATACCTGTTACGCTTCACACAATTGGCATCCGTACTTCTTAGAAGGCACAAAAACGATTGCTTATGAAATCATTGAGCAATTTGCGGGTATTATACCTACACACGTAATCTGTCCTGTTGGGTTCGGAAGTATCTATCTGGGATTGTATACTGGGTTTCGGGAACTGTACGAAGCAGGTATGATTGATAGTGTTCCGCGTTTATTAGGTGTGCAACCCGATACCTGCTGTCCGATATACAATACCTACCGTGATAAATCACCCAGCATCTCAAGAATGACACAAACCGAAAAAACACTTGCTGAAGGTATTACTGCTGAACTACCCATCAGAACTGATATGATTATAGATGCTATTCTCTACACAAACGGTGCTTTTACCACTGTTGATGATACTGATATCAAAGCAGGTATGAAAACACTTGCGGGAAACGGTATCTACGTGGAACCAACCTCTGCTGTAGTCATCAAGGGATTTGATAAGTTTAAGGAGAATGGAATTATCGGAGAAGGTGATGTAGCAGTATCTATTCTAACGGGTATTGGTTTAAAAACAAGTAGTACACCGTAGGTCGGTACAAATTGTGTGACTGAAGGAGAACCTTTGATAAAATGAAAAAACAAATCCATTTCCAACGGTATTCCTTTTATGACTCAACACCAAAAGTGTTGGCAAAAATTACGCTGGAAAATTGGATGATATTTACATTACTTACGATCTAAAGATTCAGAGTTTTCAGAGTCAGAGGGAAATCTTCACAATTTTATCATGTGCCACAAACCTATATTATGTATGTGTTTATAGGACTATTATGACCTATTTAGTCAAGAATGACTCTGAAAATTCGGATTATTCTGCCAAAGCAATTGCAACGGATTTTTTGATGTGGATTCAGCCGCTTCCAAAAGTTAACTATTCCGAATTCACATTAATTCTATTATCTTTTATTCGGATGAGGTTCAAAGAAACCCCGTCCTCAAGGGCGGGGAGCGGTCATAGATGGTGTAAAGTATTACCTTATCACAGCCAAACGATGGATACTTTCAATCTTTTTGTCACCCAGAATAGCACGGATTCTGTAAAAGTAAACCCCGTTCGCAAGCGGTGTACCTTCAGCATCTTGTGCATTCCACGACACCTCATTATAGCCTTCTTTTGCCGAAACACCTTTCAATGCTTGAATCCGTCGTCCTGAAGAGGTATAAATTGTTATATTTACTTCATCTGCATCAAGTGTCAATAGATAGGTAAAAGTCGTTTTCCGTTTCAATGGATTAGGATAATTATGCACTTCTCTGATACGGAATTCAGTCTCATCGGGTGTAAAAGTTTCGTCATGTTTTTGTAGCAAACGATAGTCGTACTTGGATAACCATGCTGCTTCTGCTTGTAAAGTATTCGTCAGTTCTACCTCATTTGTCTGATGTGAATAGCCGAAAAGCGGACCAAATTCTTCAAACTGTTTTATTATCGGTTGCATCGCTTTTGAGAACTCCGTTGCACTTGCAAGCTTAGCGTTGATAGCACTACCGGTACCGACTTCATAGCCAAGGGTAATGGCTTCAACGAGTTTTTCACGACTCTGAAAAAGTAAAACCCATAGATTCATCAGGTGTACAGCATCGCTCAAATCCTGTGATGCTTCAAGGTCAATGGGTTCAGCGAGTTCCTGTGCTTGCCACATTTCATTCGCAGCGCGTTGCTGGGGTGACAAAAGTGCAGTGAACCGACTGACAGCAGTCTGTGCGATTTTCAATTCTGGAATTGCAAGTGTATTTTCAACTGCTCTGCTACCGATAAGGTTCCAAAACCGTGTAGCTAAACCTGCAGAACCTGTACCGTAGCTGCCACCAATGGAGATGGAACTTGCATAATCAGAAAAATAGCTTGCCAAAGTCCATCCATTCACGCGTAAAGCACTTAGAATTAATTCTGCTGCTTGTTTGTTACCATAGCGAGTTGTTAACTCATTATATAGCAATTGAATGTGGTCAATTTGGACATCCCAATTAATGCGTGCACTTACAAGTCGATCAAGATATCCCAAACCTTCTGCTGCACCCTGCACAGTAAACCCGCTCAATCCAACTACTTCAGGTGAGTTCGCGAGTTTTCGGACACCTTGGACAAACATATCACTTTCAAGCATCCAGAAGGGCATTACCTCTTCAACGTCATGTGAAAGCACAATAAATCGGTGTCCCATCTCTCCGAGCGAATTTATCTGTTCAAATGGTATATTTGGATCCACAACAGGTTCTCCATCTGCGCCCCATTTTTGGGAAAAAATAGTGCCTTTTGGTAATTGACGCGCATAGGTGCCATCTGGGTCTTGTAACCAACTCCTATTGTAACCCGAAATGTAGAATTTAAAATCTGGACGCACTTCTCGTGCTGCTTTAATAACCGTGTAATATACCTCCCAGAGTTTTGCTTGTCCTTGTGGTGATCGGTCCCCGCATTCAGGACAGTTGCATGACCGCGTCTCATGTCCCCAAGATCGTAGATGGAATCCAGCAAGGGCGGGATAAGTCTTTACGATTTCCTGAGTTAATTGTCTCGCAAGTGTATGAAACTCAGGTTTTGACCAACAAAATGGACGATAAGAAAACTCATTCCTTGATGCCCCGTATAGCACCTCTGGTCCCAATAGGTCAGGACGTGCTTTAATCAATGCTTCTGTCGGTTCACCTGTCAGATACATAAATAGATAAGCGTCAATACCTCGTTTATTGAGAGCAGTGAAGCGATTTTGGAGAGTCTCTATCCGTTGCAATCGTTGTGAACGTGGTTCATCTTGAAGTGCAGAAAAAGTTGGCGTGTCAACATATTTGAAAGCAGTACCGAATCCATCCTCTATTCCAGTTCCTGTCCATACACCTTCCCCACCGCTCATATTCACTCGTTGCCGTGCAAGCCAATCTGGGTCATCTATTTCTAATACAGCACGTATAGGGTAGAATGGGTGAGATGTTTCGTCAATAAATGGCACGCGCAGTGTTTGGGTTGGCTTTACGACTATCTCTGGATGAACAGGTTTGAGTCCTGTTAATGCGGTGATACATTTCTCAATGAAACCATAGGCACCGTATATCACACCGCGAGGCGTGCGCGCTGCTATCACGACAACAATTTCTGTGCCAAGGTCAGCGGATTTTATTTCATACCCTTCATCGCCTAATGCATCAGGTAATTCTGTTTTTACTTTCGATTGAAGGGAACGTATCGTTGGGTTTGAATTGAGTGTTCCTAAGACAAGAACTGTCTGTGTTGTGGTGGGTTGTTGGTTGGTGTGAAGTGCAAGTTGTACACCTGTGAATTTGTCAATAAAGGTTTGGATTTCGGATGCAGCAAACTTTTCTTGGACAGATGCATTTGCACCGATTTGCAAAGTCGCCCTTGACTCACCAGATACAACTATCGGTATATCTTCCGCATTCACTTGGGTGCCTAATATTAATATACAAAATACCGTTTGTAGATAAAGACATACTTTTGTCCCAAGTCGTATTGATGAAATATCAGTGTGCATGCTCATGCCCTAACTCAGGAATAAAATACATTACACATAACGTTAACATAACTCCTACAACAAATGCTATCTTGGTAGTATTACTCATCTTTTCTTCCGATGGAACGCAGCCACCCTTTAATCCGTCCATAACAACGTGTAACAAAGTCCCTAAAGCAAAAGCGAATAGAAAATCGGATAAATCCTTAAAGACACTATGGATTAGACGTTCTCCGATGAATGCTCCAACAAACGGTGTAATTATCAGAGGTGTAAGCCATAACATTGTCTTTGTCAATCCGTAACCTCTACGTAATGCTGTGGTTATCACGGTTGCTACCGGTAATCGATGTAGGAGCACACCAACTGCAAGGGCAATACCAACAGTCTGCTTTTCTGCTGCAATACTTAGATTGACTCCATCCATAACCGAGTGAATTGATAACCCGATTATAGATATGTTAACTCCCCAAATAGAACTCTTCTTTCCTCCAGCATTATTCCTAAAACGCGCACGCAACTGATGCGTAAATTGCTCCAATAACCATATAAACAGGAATCCTCCCCACATTACTATTATTGTGAGATAACCAACCTCTGTGAAAAGATGAACCATCAACATCAAGACAAAACCGAGAACTGCACCAGCAGTAAAACCGAATATAATACGAAACTCAGTTTGTCTGTCTCGATAAAGTATTGCTATTGTTGCACCAAACACCACTGTGACCGTGGCAATCACTAAAAAAATAAAGAGCATAATTTAAATATATCAAAAAAATATTTTGTTTTCAAGTGTAACTATGTTATACTTTTCCTAACTTTGTTCCCAAATTCATTTTGGCATTTGCAAGGTTTAGTATTTTGAATTAAACTTGTTATGTCTTTTTATGTCTAATTGAAATAAAATTTAGGAATTTCCTAAATTTAATATGTTTTCCACATACGGGAAACAGTTATTCAAGAAACCTAAGGAGTCTTATTCTATGAAAGTCACATTTATTTTTCAGACTGTACTGCTTGCGATATGTATCGCTTTTGCTGGTTCTATAGTCTTTTTACCGACAGCAGTAGCACAGGAAGAAAACGCAGAAGAAACCGATGCTGAGGTTACCGAGGCAAGCTCTGAAGAGGGTGTAACCGAGCTTGAGAGTGTCGTTGTCATTGGTAGTAGGGCAAAACCGCGTTCGGTCCTTGAATCTGCGGTACCTATTGATATAGTTTCGAATGAGGATTTTGAAAAACAGGGCGGCGCGGATCTACCGGATCTGCTGAGAACTTTAGTTCCATCTTATAACGTCAATACGCAGCCGATTAGTGATGCGTCAACAGTGGTCCGTCCGGCGAATTTACGGGGACTTGCCCCCGACCATACACTGGTACTCGTCAATAGCAAAAGGCGTCACCGTGCCGCAGTGATTCACTGGCTCGGGAACGGTTTGTCTGATGGTTCACAGGGACCTGACCTGTCACCTATTCCAGCGATTGCCCTGCAACAGGTTGAGGTGCTACGCGACGGTGCCTCTGCACAATACGGGTCTGATGCGATTGCTGGTGTGATGAATTTTCAATTGAAAGACAATTTTGAAGGTGGAAGTATTGAATTCAAACCCGGTATCTACCAACACGGCGACGGTAGGCAATTTGCGCTCGCTGGCAACATCGGTTTAGGGAATCCAGACGCGTGGACTAGCCTCAGTATTGAATACGGTGGCGCAGATCCGACCATCCGTTCTGTGCAACGCACTGATGCGATAAACTTGATTAACGCAGGCAATTTCAGTGTGAAAGACCCCGCGCAAATTTGGGGACAACCGATTATAGAGGGTGATGTCAAATTGTTTGCCAACTACGGTGCTACCCTCACAGATACCATCGATTTCTATGGGCATGCCAACTACGCCCGCAAGCGGGTTGAAGGTGGATTCTATTTCCGAAATCCAAACACTCGCAATGGCGTATTTAGCCCAACCGGGAGAGATGATACGTTGCTCGTCGGGGATTTACGAGGTTTGACAGAGGAGATGGCGGATTGGGAAGCCCGAAAGGCGGAAGCGGAAGCTGCTGGTCAGGAGTTTACCGAACTGTCGCCTCACGATGCTGACGATATCCCGATAGTCGATCACGTTCCTGATCCCGAAAAGTTGCAAGCCGTTAAGAATGACCCGAATCTATTCAATTTTCAAGAGATGTTCCCAGGCGGATTCACCCCTAGATTTGGTGCATTCATGTGGGATAGTTCTGTCGTCATTGGCGTTAAAGGCACCGCGCTCGGAGACACCTTGGGTCAGGACTTAACGTGGGATCTGAGCGGTTCTTTTGGACGCAACCATGCCGATTTCTTTATCTTCAATACCGTTAATGCTTCGCTCGGTCCAGATACACCGACCCATTTTGATCCAGGCGACTATATCCAGACGGATTATAACCTCAACTTTGATGTAACCTATCCGTTGAACGACATGGTGTTCCTCGCTTCTGGTTTGGAATATCGGGACGAAGGATTTGAAATCATAGAGGGCGAACGCGAGTCGCATCAGATTGGTCCCCTCGCAGCACAAGGCTTCACGGCTGCCTCCAACGGATTCTCAGGGTTTAGTCCAGTTGCGGCAGGCAAGTGGCAGCGTTACAATGTTGCCGCCTATCTGGAAACTGAAATCAGACCGATTGATCCACTCTTGGTCGCGCTGGCTGTACGTGGTGAACAATTTGAGATTTTCGGTGGCACCCTGAACTACAAAGCCGCTGCAAACTACAAGGTTACGGAAACGATGCGGTTGCGGGGAAGTTATAGTAGCGGGTTCCGCGCACCAACACCCGGACAGCAAAACACGTTCAATATTACCACTGAATATGATTTTGAGAAAGGTGATCTGGTTAATAAAGGAACAATTCCTTCCACCAACGCTGCTGTTGGTGTTGTAACAGGCAAGGAAGATAACTCGCTTGATCCGGAAAACTCAAATAACTTCACTGCTGGGTTTACCGTCGATATTCTGGGGGTAAACTTCACCGCTGATATTTTTGATATTCGGCTGAAAAACCGGTTATCGGTGTCACAACACTTTACATTGACTGACTCACAGAAGGCACAGCTCATTGAGGAAGGTGTAACCAGTGCAGCGAATCTGGAAACATTCCAGTTCTTTATCAATGACTTCAATACCAAAACCCAAGGTATTGACTTTGTCGCCACAGCACCATTACCGAATGGTACGCTCGTTGCCGTGTATAACTGGACAGCAACTGATGTTACCCATATCGTAGTCGACGGAGAACTCATCGAATTAACTGAGGAATTTGACGATCCTGATTATGACGGTTGGGATGGTGCCACTCTGGACGCGCATCGCAGAAGGGAACTGCAAGAGAATTTACCCAAACACCGCGCCAGTCTGACTGTCGCTCAATCCATAACGGACGCATGGGGAGTAATCGGACGTGCCAATTATTTCAGCGGTTGGTTCGATTCTGAAGATTACTTACAGAATCCAGATGTGGAAGGCACTGGAGAATACACTGGAAAGGTTACTGTTGACCTGGAAACCACTTACACCGTGGACTCCGGATTGTCACTCACGCTCGGTGGAAGAAATATCCTTGATACCTATCCCGATGAAAATCCGAATGGTGCTGATTCTGTTGGGAATAAATATGGTCAATTCAGTCCTTTCGGATTTGATGGGGCATTTTGGTATGCAAAAGTTGGTTATAGTTTCTAAGATTGATACATAAACACAGGTAGACGGATTGTAGTTACTTGACAAAAGTATGCAATCACGTCTACCTAATTTGTTTTTTCCGAATGTTAATACAAGGATTTTTCTAACATAAGGAGAGGATTAAATGAAAGACATAGTTAACAATAAGCTACTTATACTCACATCTTTCATAGCATTAGCAGCGTTTATGATCTTTTTACCTGTATTTGCGGATAACCATGGTAATGAAACTGAATCAAGTCAAGAAGCGTCTGATCAAGAAGTTGTTGAACTTGAGGGATTAGTTATTGTCGGAACCCGAGCGAAACCGCGTTCCGTTCTTGAATCCGCTGTGCCGATTGATGTTGTACTTAGTGATGATTTTGTTAAACAGGGTGGCGCAGATTTACCCGATCTGCTGAGAAATTTAGTTCCTTCCTACAATGTGAACGCTCAACCTATTGCTGATGCTGCAACTGTTGTTCGTCCTGCAAATCTACGAGGTTTAGCTCCAGATCACACGTTGTTACTTGTCAACGGCAAACGTCGTCACCGCGCATCTGTAATCACTTGGCTTGGTAACGGGTTATCCGATGGTTCGCAAGGTGCGGATCTCTCACCAATACCTTCCATTGCGATTAAACAGATGGAAGTACTCCGAGATGGTGCTTCTGCACAATACGGTTCTGATGCGATTGCTGGTGTGATGAACTTGCAATTGAAAGACAGCCATAGAGGCGGATCTTTAGAAATTAAACCCGGTATTTATCAAGTCGGAGACGGTCTTACATATTCTGTTGCAGGAAATATCGGATTAGGAAGAGAAGACATTTGGGCAAACCTTAGTTTGGAATACGGTAACACTGATGAAACTGATCGTTCTGTCCAACGTGACGATGCCGCTGCACTTAGAGGAGCGGGGAATAGCGAAGTTGCAAATCCTGCACAACCGTGGGGACACCCTATTATTAGGGACGATATCAAGTTCTTTGCTAACTATGGTGTTGACATTGTTGAGAACATTCAAGTTTACGGTCATGCAAATTACGCTCAGAAACAGGTAGAAGGTGGATTCTATTTCCGAAATCCAAACACTCGACCTGCAGTATTTAGTAATGATGGCGGAGAAACTCTACTTGTAGGACGTTTGGCAGGAGAGGGTGAAGTGCCTGTGGTGACGATCACCGATAACGTTCCTGACCCAGAAGCATTAAAACAGGTCATTGACGATCCTGATCTTTTTACATTCCAAGAACTTTTTCCGGGTGGGTTCACACCTCGCTTCGGTGCTGATACTCAAGACCTTTCTGGTGTAATCGGGTTGAAAGGATCAGTCGCTGAGGATTTAGGTTGGAATCTGAGTGCGTCCTACGGTCAACACAGTTCTGATTTCTTTATCAATAACACTGTGAACGCTTCACTCGGTCCAGATACCCCCACAGATTTTGATCCGGGTGATTATATCCAAGCAGATACGAATATTAACCTTGACCTAACATATCCACTGCACGAACTGGTGTTCGTTGCTGCAGGTGCTGAATACCGAACTGAGACATTTGAAATTGTGCAAGGACAAAAGGAGTCTTGGGAAATCGGTCCACTTGCAAGCCAAGGATTTAGTTCAGGTTCCAACGGGTTTCCCGGTTTCAGTGATATTGCACAGGGTGATTGGACACGTTCTAATGTGGGTGGATACTTGGAAGCTGAATTAACACCGATCGATCCCTGGGTGATCAATGCCGCTATCCGAGCCGAAAACTTTGAGGATTTTGGTAGCACTATCAACTACAAGGTTGCATCGAGTTATGCTTTTGATGACACGGTCAAGGAATTCCTCTCAATTGATTCTACGGTAGACCTGAGACTACGTGGTAGTTATAGTACTGGGTTCAGAGCACCGACTCCAGGACAGCAAAACGCATTTAACGTCACCACGGAATTCGGTGAAAACAATACGTTAGTCAATAAAGGTACTATTCCTTCAACACATGCTGCTGCAGAATTAGTTGGTGGCAAGCAACTTGAACCAGAAAAGTCAAGAAACATCTCTGTAGGAACTGTTATCAGCGATGATATTGTTAGTGTTACAATAGATTATTTCAATATCAAGGTTGAAGATCGTTTGGCACCAACAAAAGATTTCCAACGCGGTGAAGATATTACTGAAGAACAGATCCAGCAACTCGTTGACGAAGGCATCACGAGCGCGGGTAATCTTCAGGAGTTTAGATTCTTTACAAACGAATTTGAAACGAGTACACAAGGGATTGACATCGTTATTACAGCTCCTGTGGCTAAAGGCGCGGTAAGTCTTGCATATAATTACACCGCTACTGAAGTTACTAAACGTAATGCTGATATCTTAGATGACCTACGTGTCCGTCTCTTGGAAGAAGGACTACCGAAACACCGCGGCAATGTAACGTTAACACAAAATATCACCGAAAACTTAGGGGTTTTGGGACGTGTTAATTACTACGGTCCGTGGTATGAGGAAGCAGTAGGTGCGCAAATATACGATGATGTATTTTTGATTGACTTGGAATTTAACTACGCATTTGCTGATAATATAGGTGTGACGGTTGGTGTAAATAATATATTCAGTGTTGAACCTGATACTGTAACTTGGTCAGACCCGAATATTGAAAACTTTACAGGATCAATCGTCGGAAGACCTTTCGGGGAATATAGTCCCTACGGATTTGGTGGTGCATTCTGGTACACCAAAATTGGTTACAATTTCTAAGGCTCTTGTTTCCTGTTAGGGAGTGGTTTGAAGCCTCTCCCTAACACGTAACGAAGAAAACGAAAGGAATAAATAAAATTTCAAATGAACAGAACAGTGTTTAATCGTATTCCGTTTTTTGTCTCTTTCATCACATTTCTCATCACAAGTATTCTCTTCTCAGGTTGTGAACGGATTCAACCTATTGTCCCACCAGAGGATTTGGAAACAACAATCAAAATCGGTTTAATCTATAGCCCTACTGATCCGGGAACAACTCAGAACGGTGTAGCGTTAGCAGTTGCACTTGCAAATGAAGTAGGTGGAATCAACGGTATACCAATTGAGATTCTCTTTAGAGAAAGTAATAGAGAACCTTTACTCAGCACCCAACATGCCAAAGAACTGATCGGTGCTGGCGTGTTAGCAATATTAGGTCCAGATTACAGTGATGAGGCTGTAGAAGTCGGTGCGGTTGCTCAAGAATATGGCATTCCGATGATGACAACCTATCCAACGAATCCAAAGGTTACCAGCAATGGAAATTACTCGTTCCAGAGTGCTATCCTTGATCCGAACCAAGCTAAAATAATGGCTCAGTTTGCTGTAGAAGAATTGGACGCAACGACAGCTGCTGTTCTAACAGAAACCGGTGATAGTTACTCCGAAGAACTGTCAGATGCATTTATTAAATACTTTGTAGAACAAGGTGGCACGGTTGCTACACAGCAATTTTACGAGATGGGGACATCAGATTATACTGAACAATTGACAGCAATTAAGGAAGTGGATCCTGTCGTAGACATCGTTTTTTTGGCAGGTTTAGGGTCTGAATTTCCATTAGCAGTAAAACAAGCGAAATCAGAGGATTTTGGTATTCAGGCAACATTTCTCGGTGGTGATGGATGGGATCGTCCCGACTTAGTTGAAATAGGTGGAACAGCACTTGAAGGTAGCTTCTTTGCAAACCACTTTTCACCCGATGCTCAATTAAGTGAACTCGGAAATCTGTTTGTCAACTTATATACCGAGAGATTCGGCGTTGCTCCCAATGGACCTGCTGCACTTGGATTCGATGCCACGAATATTGTGATTGAAGCAATGCGTAGAACAACTGATTTGACACCAGCCACAATCCGAGACGAAATTGAAGCAACACAGAACTACAACGGGGCATTGATGGTGTCTCATTTTGATGAAAACCGGTATGCAATCAAGGATTTAGTTATCAATACAGTTAAAGATGGAAAAATACAATTCTATCAATTTATAGCACCGTAAACTTAAAATTCTTTCAATATTGTTGTGTGTGGTGCTATATTTCAATTTTAAATCGCGGAGGAAATTGACGTGAGCAATCAAAGCAGAGATGCAGAGTATACAATGGGTAGGAGCGAATCTGAAACGGATCGTCTGATTGAACAATCCGTACTTTACGACGATGTAACGCGACGATTTTTGTTGAGAAGCGGTATCGCTAAGGGTATGAAAGTACTTGATGTGGGGAGTGGTGCTGGTGATGTCGCCCTTACACTTGCGGAGTTTGTTGGTTCAGAGGGAACCGTCGTTGGTGTTGATATGAACGCTGAAATTCTTGAAACAGCACGAGAAAGAGCAAAAGCAGCAGGTGCAACAAACATTGAATTTATTGCAGGTGATACACGAACACTTGAACTACCAAACGATTTTGATGCTATTGTAGGTAGGCTTGTTCTCATGTATATGTCGGATCCTGGTGATGCACTCAAACATTTGGCATCGCATTTAAAACCTGGTGGCATCGTGGCATTTCAGGAGGTAGATTTTTCACCGTATAGTGTTGCTGTACACGCTGACACACCTTTGATAAACGATCTAATTAAATGGGGACGTACGGTATTTGAACGTTCTGGGGCACATGTTGAAATGGGAATGGAACTTTACAAAGCATTTGTTGATGCTGGTTTACCCGAACCTTCTTTGCATTTTGAAGCACCGATGGGTGGTCCAGAAAATTGGCCCGGATTTGCATATCTTGAGAACAGTTTTCGAAGTATCCTACCATTAATAGAGGCTTACGAGATCGCAACTGCTAAAGAGGTTGATGTAGATACCCTTGCAGAACGAATACAGGCAGAAGTTGCTGCTTCAAAACGACCAATTATGTTACCTCCACATGTTACAGGACATGCAACCCTCCCATCATAATACCTTTACACATGACGAAAAATAGTTCAGATAGTTTGCATCCTATACATCGCGATGCAAACTACACCTTAGGACGCACTTCACACGAAACTAAGCGTCTCATTGAGCAATCAAAAATCTACGGAGAGTCAACGAGACTTCTCTGTGAGTGGGCAGGTATTCATAAAGGGATGCGTGTACTTGACATCGGCAGCGGTGCGGGGGATGTTAGTCTTATGATTGCTGAAATAGTTGGCAACTCTGGACAGGTTGTGGGAATTGATGTCAATCCAGCAATACTTGAAACTGCCCGACAAAGAGCAGCGAATGTCGGATTGAAAAACGTTGAATTTATCGCTGGTGATGCAAGAACATTGGATTTTAAGGATAAATTTGACGCACTTGTTGGTAGGTTTGTGTTGATGTATATGGCGGATCCTGTAATGGCATTGAAAAAACTCATTACCCATTTAAAGCCTGATGGAATTGTTGCCTTTCAGGAACCTGAATATACTCTTTATCCTGCTATCTCACATCCAAGTACACCCCTAATGAGTCAACTTTACGAGTGGATTTTGGATGTGTTTCAACATTCTGGAGCACATCTTGATATGGGTATAGGACTTTACCGTGCTTTTGTTGAGATAGGTTTGCCTCCACCAGAGATGCATCTTCATGCTCCTATTGGTGCTGAAGGGGATTGGTCAGGTTACCGTTATATGGTCACAATCTTTCAGAGTCTTCTTCCACTCATAGAGAAATACGAGATTGCAACTGCGGAAGAGGTAGATGTAGATACATTAGCTGAAAGACTCCGCAATGAGGTGTTTTTATCCAAACGACCGTTCTTTCTGCCCCTGCATGTAACAGCATACACGCGTTTAAGATCATAAGAACGCGCAATCCTGATAGATTCCCACCTGAACATAAAAAACGGGACAGTGCTGAACTGTCCCGTTTAATTATGTTGTAATCCTTACTTTGAAGTTTTCAGTTTACCCCATGTTGTTGTCAATTTACCGCGTGCATCAACAGCAAGAAATTCAATAATACCTTCATTCATTATTGAATTTACTTCTTCTTCTGTTAGTCCACGTTTCCAAACGTTTAGTTCATCCATTAAACCGGTAAAAGGACGGTTGTTGTCTATGTTGTAACCGACCCGTGCCCCTTGTCCCCAATCTCCTGCAATCGGGTCTGGAAGCCGTGCTTTTTCCTCACCTACTTTATTGCCGTTGATATATAGGTAAGCCATCGCTGCTTCGCGACTGAACGTACCAGCGTAATGTATCCATTCATTTGCCTTGTTTGCACCACCGCGGATATCAAATAACGTCTTCCCTGGATTATGTCCTCTATTGAGCCAACGATAATTACCATCACCGCGTGCCTCTGGGTGCACAAGCCATGTGCCATCCCCAGCGCGAGCATTAAAAATAGCCATATCCGCGACTGATTCAACATTGATCCACGCGACAACACTCATTCCCTCAGTCGGAATGTGATCCGGATCAACGTTAGGTCCATCCAAATCAAGAAAACTACCAGCAGCAAATTTCGCTGCATTACCAAACTTTCCATCGTTAGATTGTTTCACATTTCCGTTTATTCTACCGTCATAACCATTACCAGATTTTTCTATAACATTGGTAGCCGTAAACTCTTCAAAATCAAAATAAAGCACTAAATCAGGATCTATCACATCTGCGGCAAAACTTCCCATTTGAGATGTCAATAATAGACATACGAGAATAACTATACTGTGTTTCATTTTAGATGCTCCTATTTCATTTACAGGTTAGTTTACATTATCTCCTGAATGTTACTCTACTCCAGAACGTTTCTCTATCCAGATTAAAGTATATCATTTCCGCACAATTCCCGCAATTGAATTAGCAATAGTTTTTCCTTGAATATTACTGCATATTAAGATAAAGTAATTCAAGAATATCAGTAGAAAATATTACAATGTTTGCAGTGATTATGTCCAACAATTTACCATACATAGAGAGAAGCCACATTTGAATAGTATAGGAATAATCCCAGCACGTTACGCTTCAAGTCGTTTTGAAGGAAAAGTTTTGGCAAATATCTTGGGAAAACCGATGGTGCAGCATGTATATGAACGAGCAAGCAAAGCAAAAATGCTCAGTCAAGTAATTGTCGCTACTGATGATCAGCGAATCTACGATGCTGTTCAGGCTTTTGGTGGAAACGTGCAGATGACTGGCGAGTATTCTACCGGAACAGACCGAGTTGCTACAGTGGCAGAACAATTGACATGTGATATCATCGTTGATATACAAGGTGATGAACCGTTGCTTGAACCGGAACAGATAGATCTGATGCTTAGACCTTTTGTTGAAAGACCTTCTGTACAAGTATGCACCTTGAAAGAACGGATTTTTAATATACAAGATTATCGTGACAAGAACGTAGTTAAAGTTGTTACTAATATTCACGGGGATGCGTTGTACTTCTCAAGAGGATCTATACCCAGCACACCGATAAATAAACAGCATAATTTTGAAAATGACACGCTGGTATATAGACATATAGGACTATATGCATTCCGGAAAGAACAACTTCTTGCCTTCACATCTTGGGAACGCACCCCCTATGAGATTGCGGAAGGTTTAGAGCAGTTACGTTTTTTGGAACATGGCATTCCCATCCATGTCGTTGAAACCGACACCCCCCTTATTGGCGTAGATGTGCCTGAAGACTTGGAACGGGTAAAACAGATTTTAAAAAAGAGAGGCATTGAAGGCAAATGACAAAATATATTTTTGTAACAGGCGGCGTCATATCAGGAATAGGAAAAGGAATCACAACCGCATCCCTCGGTAGATTACTTATTAACCGCGGCTTCAAAGTGAATGTCGTAAAAATTGACCCATATCTCAATGTTGATGCAGGTGTGATGAACCCTTTTCAACACGGTGAGGTCTTTGTTACACACGATGGTGCTGAGACCGACTTAGACGTTGGCAATTATGAACGTTTTTTCGGAGTTGACTTAAATCAACAATCAAACTTTACAACTGGTTCTGTTTATAACGAAGTAATCCAAAAAGAACGGCGAGGTGATTATCTTGGACAGACGGTTCAACTCATTCCACACATTACAGACGAAATAAAAAGGCGTATCTACCAGATTGGAAAAGATACAGATGTGGATGTCGTCATCACGGAAATTGGTGGCACCGTCGGTGATTTTGAAATGCTGCCCTTTATTGAAGCTATCAGACAAATGGCTATGGAAGTAGGACGGGGAGATTCTCTATTTCTACACGTTTCACTCATCTATACCTTACCCAACGGAGAAAGCAAGAGTAAACCTACCCAACACAGTATCAGGAAACTACAAGAATTTGGTATTCACCCCGATTTATTATTATGCCGTACAAGTCAACATCTTGATGAAAGTGTTCGTAGGAAGATTTCACTCCTCTGTGGTATCAGTGAGGAATTTATCTTGGAAGGTTTGGATACAAAATGCGTAGATGAAATACCGCTTAATTTTGAACAGCAAGGCATGGGACATCTTGTTTCCAAAAAATTAGGTCTTGAACGACGTGCAACAATGGATGCCGAATGGATTGCAATGGTGGACAAACTAAAAAATCCTAAACACACCACTAACATTGCAATTGTCGGGAAATATACAACTGGCAGCGATGCCTATATCAGCGTTCAAGAGGCTATTAAACATGGTGGAATCGCAAATGAAGCAGATGTTAATATAGAATGGATAGAAGCCGAAATGTTGACAGAGCATCCGGATATTGATAAATTGTTTGCGAATATTGACGGTATTTTAGTTCCTGGTGGATTTGGTGATCGTGGTATTGAAGGAATGATAGTGGCGGCTAAATACGCACGCGAAAATCGTATCCCATACTTTGGATTATGTCTCGGAATGCAGTGTCTCGTAATTGAATTTGCTCGGAACATCGCTAACCTAAAAAATGCAAACACCACTGAAGTTGATGAAAATACGCCATATCCTGTCATAGATTTAATGTTAGAACAACGGGCAATAGCGGACAAAGGTGCGACGATGAGACTTGGACATTATCCATGTGTTCTTAAGGAAAACACGAAAAGTTACGAAGCATATCAACAGCCTATCATCTTGGAACGACATAGACATCGCTATGAATTGAATAATAACCACCGATCACAATTGAAACAGGCAGGACTCTCTTTTAGTGGGGTGTCACCTGATGGAAGCCTTGTTGAAATTGCAGAGGTACCTGATCATCCTTGGATGGTCGGTTCGCAATTCCATCCAGAATTTCAATCTAAACCTCTTACACCACACCCGCTATTTCGAGATTTTATAGCAGCGGTTCTGCGTTATCAACAGGAAAGGACTGAATTGGGAGAGGGATCATGACCAACAAAGCAACAGTTCGCTCTGGTGCTTGGTATGGAGATAACGAACTGACACTGAATTTTCCTACCGGTTGGGAAGTGGAGATGCTGAATCAACAGGATGCACCTGCACTGACCGAAGCACAAATTGAACAAGCATTCGCAGAACCTATCGGTACCCTACCAATCAGAGAACTTGCGAAAGAAAAAAAGAGTGCTGCCATCATTGTAGACGATCTAAGCCGTCCAACTCCTTCCTATAAAGTTATTCCATATCTATTGCGTGAACTTACCACAGCAGGTGTTCCGAAATCCGAGATACGATTTGTGGTTGGTGTTGGAGCACACCGTCCCATTACCAAGGAAGAGATGGCAAAGAAAGTTGGTACAGATATCGCTGCAGAATATGAAGTTACTAATGAAGTCATATTGAGTAAAACCTATAAATGTGGTAATATATAGATATATAAACAATAATGTAGGTGCTATTTTTTTCTTAGAGGTTCTCTTATGGCTGACACAACTGAAAAACAACACACTTTCAATCGTCTTCCGA
>JAJDWI010000074.1 GCA_022825665.1 Candidatus Poribacteria bacterium | reverse complement strand
CGATGCAGGCAAAACCTATAGCTGCGTCGCTTATATGGACATGTTAGCACGACAATATCCCGGTGCAAGACTTACATTCATACACCGTTATCTCAATAGAGTTTATAGGAATGTTATACCAACCTACGAAAAATATCTCGGCTTTAAACCCTCAACCTATAAATCTCAGAATCTAACGCCAATCGTAAAATACGGAGGAGAACTCCCCGAATTCTTTGAATACTGGAACGGATCCCGTATTTACATCAATGGATTAGACAAAATCGAGAACATGTTATCAGACTTCTACGACGGTGCTTTTGTCAATCAAGCAGAATTAGTGCCATTCGAATCATGGGATCATCTCAGAGCAAGAGTCTCAGAACGCGCAGGCACAGCACCCATCGCATTCCTACTCGGAGACTGCAATCCAAGCACACCCAACCACTGGATACGACAGCAGACAAAAGCAGGCAAACTCCAGTTCTTTGAAATGACATACAAAGACAATCCTGAAATTTACAATCAGTTAACAGGAGAAATCACAGAAGAAGGCAAACGGAGAGTTGATAGACTCCAAGACCTTGAAGGACTGCGTTACAAGCGAGGTTATGAAGGCTTATGGGTCTCAGGAGAGGGATTAGTCTTTGAGGAATTCCAACCCGACATCCACATCATTGACAACTTTGACGTGCCGGATGAATGGATACGATTTCTCAGCATTGACTGGGGATACCGCAACCCCGCAAGTTGTATCTGGTGGGCAAAAGACAAGGATGGTCGTGTCTATGCATACAAGGAGATTTACAAAACCAAACTCACACAACCCGATTTCATTAAGATGATAAAGGACCACCGCGAAGAAGGTGAACGTATTGATTATGCTGCGGTAGACAGTGCTGATCAAGATGCCGTGGAGCAGCTAAAACAAGCAGGTTTCCGCGTTGAAGAACCGAAAAAGTCTCGTGCCAAACAGATAGATGCAGTAAAACAAAGGCTAAAAGTAGACGAAACAGGGAAGCCATCAATCTTTTTCTGTCGAAACAGACTTGTGCATCCACCAGACCCAGAGTTGAAAGAGGCATATCGTCCCCTTGAAGTCACCGATGAGTTCTTAACCTGTGAATATCTTGAAAACACTGACGGCACAGACAAAGACGACGAAGCAATCACCCGTGACCATCACGGTATAGACGGCACAGCCTATTTCGTCCTAAGCCTCCAACGTAAACGTAAGACTGTCGGCAGTGGCAAAGTCGTCTGTGGTGCAGTCACCATGGGAAGACGGTTTTAAATTGGTAGATTGATGGATTGTCTGAATCGCTTGTTGTCTGAACCAGGATTAGCAGGATTACAGGATTTCCAGGATAAGAGGTTGCTTCGGAGGTGGCGGGATGGGCGCGATTATGAGAGTGCTTCTACAGGATGTAATGTAAGAGGTGTGTGATACGGGTGTGGTGGCTTCGCATCTACGTGTTGTCTGAACCAGGATTTTCCAAATCAACGGTATGAATGCTTTTTGGCATTCACCGGATTACAGGATTTCCAGGATTAGGAGTTTGGTATTCCAAAGTTCCTTTTCAAGAGGTAACCGTTAATTCTTTGATATGTGATGTATAGTTTCAAACTTCCTAATGGTTAAATTATGGATATATGAAGGCGAAAAACGTAACATTTTCTGAACAAAATCAATACAAATTTGCCTAACCTATCAAAAATAATGTGACAACTTATATTGCAAATTATCAGATTAACAGGTGAGGATACTATGAAAAAAATACATTGCTTAATCTTATCATTTATTTTATTTATTATAACACTCAATATTGTCCAAATTGCTTGCACACAAGAATCCCTTTCTAAAGATGAAATGCGTTTTGACTTTGATAAGAACGGTGAACTTAATACTTCAGAAAAGGATTTCATGATAAGAGTTATGAGGATGGAGCAGGAAAGGGGAGCGCAATTCAGCGAAGGTGAGATAAGTGAATTACGCAATAGATCTCAAAACCAACCTCAGACAAGAGGAAGAACAGGTAGATCACGCGGATCCAGACAACCTACCGGTCCAAGACTTAATCCTGAACAGGTGCAATTTAAGGATGGAGCAGCGACTATACCTGACAGAGCAACATTCGAAAAGCTTTCATATCAAGGCACTGATGTCAAAATTGATACACAACTAATTGGGATTGAGTATGTAAAGTTTCAGGTTGAAAATACGAATACACAGAACCCGCAACTATATTTTATGAATACAAAGACACATCGTTCACACGGAAGTTTCATGCAGGCTGCTGGATTAGGTAGAGGTGGTGGACAGATGCGTGGTGTGCTAAGTTTCCGTCCACTTGCTACTTCTCCCAACGGTGAACAGGGGGTGTATACCTTTGAATTTAATCCAAACGATGCGTTCCCATTTACTGAAATTAAGCGAGTGCACGACCTGCTCGTATCTAAGATGCCTATATTGAAAAATAGGTTAGGATATTGTCCATTGTGGGGTGCGATTGGCATATATAATCGAGAGAAGGCATTGTATGATACAGCAGAATTCCCAGTTTATTTTGAAGACGATATTTATGCTAATATTGGTTATCTTCCTCTAAATGAGGAAGAATCGTATGGTAGATTGCGAATGTTAGAATCAGGTGAACGTCCTTCCCCTCGTGATATAGTTATATGTAAGAATCTACCCAACGAGATGTCACGTGTTGCAGGAATTATTACTGGAGTTCGTCAAACACCACTTTCACATGTGAACCTCCGTGCCATACAAGATAAAGTGCCAAATGCTTTCATTACAAATGCTTGGGAAAGCAAAGATATAGCACAACTTCTCGGAAAGTATGTATATTTCAAAGTTGACCATGATGGATATGAAATTAGAGAAGCATCTCAAAAAGAGGTAGAAACACACTTTGCTGCTTTACGTCCAGAGAATATACAAAAGCCTAAACGAGACCTGTCTATTCAAAAGATTTTGCCACTTGATTCTATTGACTTTACTGATTCCAAGAGTTTTGGAGTCAAAACAGCCAACGTTGCTACCTTAAGAACATTAGAACTCCCAAAGGGAACCATTCCTGATGGCTTTGGTGTACCGTTCTATTTTTATGACGAATTTATGAAGCATAATAACTTATATAAAAAGGTTGAAATGCTTCTTAAAAATAAAGAATTTCAGAATTCCTATGATGTCAAAATTGAGGAATTGAAGAAATTAAGAAAAGAAATTAAACAGGCAGATATGCCTGAATGGATGATGGTCGCTCTGTCAGATGGACAGAAGTCTTACTCTGAAGGCACATCCCTACGTTGTAGGTCAAGTACTAACAACGAGGATTTACCCGGATTTAGTGGTGCAGGTTTATACGATTCCTTTACACACAATTCAGATGAAGGACATTTGTCAAAGTCAATAAAACAGGTTTATGCAAGCCTTTGGAATTACCGTGCTTTTGAGGCACGCGATTTCTACCGTATTGATCACCTTACGACAGCAATGGGAGTTCTTGTACATCCAAATTTTGATGGTGAATTAGCTAACGGAGTGGCAGTAACTGATGATGTTGTATATCAGACAATAGGGAATTACTATCTTAATACGCAAGTCGGAGAAGACCTTGTAACGAATCCTGATGAACAATCAATTCCAGAGGAGATTTTGTTAGATTGGCGAGATAGTAATGTCTATAGAGTCGTCTCAAAATCAAATCGCAAGACCGATGGCAGCCAAATTTTGACCAACAACTACTTGCGAGAAATGAGCGGTTATCTTAGCAGAATTCACAATAACTTCAGTCGGTTATATGATGCTTCATTAGATGGAGAGTTTGCAATGGAGATAGAATTTAAGATAACTAAAGATGGTAATATCTCAATCAAACAAGCACGACCTTGGGTAAGATAAAGGAGAAGATGCGCGTTTGTAGTCACGCGTTTTATTGCGTCTCGGACATTCCGTAGGGCGAGGTCTCCTCGCCCGTATTTTCACATACATTCTCGTAGGTCGGAGCGAGCAAAGCAACCTCTGACCTATGAGAGTGTAATACCAATTCTAATAAATAAAACCACATTTTGAGACTTTAATAAATCCAAATGTAAGAGGCGCAATAAATTGCGCGACTACAAACGCGTTTTTTGTTAATGTGAAGTTGTTATTTAGAAATGGTATAAATAATCCTGCACGCAAGATAGTATCCTTGAAAATGCTATAAGTATCTGATATAATTATTTAAAAATACTTTCAATGAGTGCTATCTAATAGCGAAATGGATTATGATGGAAGCGTTTGATACTGATTTGGCACAACGCGTTATCTATGGTGAAAATAGTATAGAGAAACTTTCTGAAGCGACGATCACCCTCGGTGGTAGTCGTATTCTAATTGTATCAGACCCCGGAATTGAAGAAGCGGGTATTTTAAATCGTGCTTATACATCTCTAAATAGTGAAAAGATTCCGTGTTACGTCTTTACAAATGTTGAGGCGAATCCAAAGACAAAACATGTAGATGCTGCTGTTCAATACGCTAAAGTTAATGCTCCGATAGACCTAATAATCGGTCTTGGTGGTGGCAGTGCAATGGATTGTGCTAAAGGTGCAAATTTTCTACTGACGAACGGTGGAAAAATGGAGGACTATTGGGGGACGAACAAAGCAACTAAGCCGATGCTTCCTTCCATAGGTATTCCTACTACAATCGGGACAGGGAGTGAAGCACAATCTTATGCATTAATTGCCCAAGAAGATACTTACATCAAAATGGCGTGTGGAGATAAAAAAGCCCAATTTCGCACTGTAATTTTAGACCCTACGTTAACTGAGACCTTACCGAGACCAGTGGCAGCGATTACAGGATTAGACGCAATTGCTCATGCAATTGAAAGTTATGTTTCAACCAGACGTAACCCATTGTCACAGATGTTTTCCCATCAAGCTTGGACATTGCTCAACACAAACTACAAGATGGCACTTGATACGAAAAACATTGATGCACGTGGTAAAATGTTGTTTGGTGCATATCTCGCTGGACTCGCGATAGAAAACTCGATGTTAGGTGCAGCACATGCATGTGCAAATCCTTTAACTTCCAGATACGGTATCACACACGGCATTGCAGTTGCACTCATGCTACCACATGTTATCAGACTTAATAAAAATGTATCTGGAAATTGCTATAATGACTTATACCCCGATGGAGACTTAGCCGATAGAATTGAAGTTTTAATGAAGGCAGGTGATTTGCCTACAACACTACAGAAATGTCCTGTAGAGGTTTCTATCATGTCAACAGATATTGCGATATTGGCAAAAGAAGCAGCTACACAGTGGACTGCTCAGTTCAACCCGCGTTCTTTACAGATACATGATTTTATGAGGTTATATGAACAAATATTCTAATAGAACGTTAATCAAGAATATTCTCTTTTTGTGTATTGGATTAATTATATCAATTAAGTTCCTGATTTCTGTATCATATATTGCCTATGCAGATTGGAAGAGTTTCCGTGGAAATCCCCAACTGACTGGTGTTTCAGATTCCACATTACCTGACAAACTTGATTTACTGTGGACATTTCAAGCGGGAGATATGATTGAGTCAACTGTAGCAGTTGTTGATGGTACAGTTTATCTCGGTGTTTCTGATGGAAACTTATATGCGATTGATGTGAACACAGGTAAAAACACTTGGAAGTATCAGACAGAAAGCGTAATCAAATCTTCTCCATCTGTAAAAGATGGTGTTATCTATTTTGGGGATGCGGATGGCACCTTTCATGCTGTAGATATTGCAACACGAAAAAAGAAATGGCAGTATACAACAGAAGGTGAAATCATTTCCTCAGCAAATTTTGCTGGTGAGTATGTTTTATTCGGTTCGTATGATGGATTTCTCTACTGTCTAAAAATAAAAAGTGGTGACCTTGCATGGAAATATGAAACAGAGGGATACGTACACGCTACACCAGGTGTTTGGACTCATACTATAAATGATTCAGATGAAACCGTCAACTTTGCTATTGTTACTGGATGTGATAGTTATCTACGTGTTATAAATATAGATGATGGCACACAATCCAAACAGGTCAACTTAGGTGCTTATGTAGGTGCGAGTCCAGCGATATTACATAACCATATATTCTGTGGAACTTATGGCTCAGAAATATTGAGTGTAGCATTAGATACAGGTGATATTTCTTGGCGTTATCAACATCCTGAACGTCAGTTTCCATTTTTTGCGTCTGCAGCCCTCACGAAAGGATGGATCATAATTGGTGGACGTGATAAGTTGGTCCATGCACTCTCACCAGATAAAGGTGAACCGTTGTGGACTTATACAGCAAAATCTCGAATAGAATCATCGGCAGTAGTCGTTGGAAACCGTGTGTTTTTTGGAACAACACGCGGGCTATTTTTAGCACTTGATATAAACACTGGCAAACCTGTGTGGGAATTTGCAACGGGGTCATCAATCGTAGCATCTCCCAGTGTTTCAGATGGTAAAATATACATTGGAACAGAGGATGGAGTCCTCTATTGCTTTGGGAAAAAATAAAAGACAACTTAATCTTGAAGTACGATTGTAATTTATATCTATACAATCTAACAGAATATACAAAGGAGTACAAGACTATGCATAATTCAGCAACTATACAACAAATTGTGGAATGTTTAGAAATGCTAACCCCCATTCTTCAGAAACAAGTTTTAGATTTCACCTTAGAACTTTCAGATGAAATGCAAGAAGGGGCTTCTATTCACGAGTTTCTTAAATTCTCAGGTTCAATTCCATCAGAAGAACTTGATCAAATGAAAAAAGCGATTGAAGAGGGGTGTGAACAAGTCTATGCTTCAGAATGGTAAATACTTGTTAGACACAAACATTGTCATTGCAATGTTTGCCAATGAAGTGAACATTGAAAAAGAAAGACAGAATACGGGGAAAGTTTTCTTAGCATCTCCGGTGATTGGTGAACTTTATTATGGTGCGCGGAATTCTGATAGACCCATAGAAAATATTCAGAGAATTAACAGACTTACAGAACGGATTCCGTGCATATCCTGCAATTTGGAAACGGCACGATGGTACGGTATAATAAAAAATCAATTAAGACAAAATGGACATCTAATACCAGATAACGATATCTGGATTGCTGCAATTGCAATGCAGCGTGAATTAATCCTTGTTACACGGGATGCACATTTCAATGAAGTTGAGGCTTTACAATTGGCAAGATGGTAGATTCTGATATTATATTTTGTCTAATACTACGAGATTCCACTAACTTGAAAGTTTTATAAAAAAGGAAACAAAAAGTGTCCAAAACAAAGCCAGAACCTGCAACAGCAGGAATAGATTCAAAACAGACGACGGTTGGGAGTGTCTTTGTTTCCAACTATCCACCATATTCAACTTGGAATGACGCAGCTGTTCCAGATGTGCATCGCGCACTGGGTGAACAATCACGTCCAGACGCCACGCTTGGACTATATCTACACATCCCATTCTGTCGTAAGCGGTGCAAGTTCTGCTATTTTCGCGTCTATACCGATAAGAATAGCACAGAAATTGACACTTACCTGAACGCACTGGCAAAAGAGGTAGAACTTTACAGCAAACAACCAGCAATTGCTGGTAGACCTTTAAGGTTTGTCTATTTCGGTGGCGGTACACCTTCTTATATTAGTGTTAAGCACCTAACGACATTGGTTGACAGAGTAAAAAGTGTGATGTCTTGGGATGCTGCGGAAGAGGTGGCATTTGAATGTGAACCTGGGACGTTAACACAAAAAAAATTGATAGCAATAAAAGAAATTGGTGTAACCAGATTGAGTTTGGGTGTAGAGAACCTGAATGATGAAATACTTGCTGAAAACGGCAGAGCACACCTTTCAAAAGAGGTATATCGCATTGCACCTTGGATACAGGAGTTGGCATTTGATCAAGTTAACATTGACCTTATCTCAGGTATGATAGGTGAGACATGGGAAAGTTGGAGAGAGACAGTCGAAAAAACAATAGAGCTTGATCCAGACAGTATAACAGTATATCAACTTGAACTCCCATTTAATACCGTGTATTCCAAAGATATTCTTGGTGGAGATTCATTACCTGTTGCGGATTGGAAACTGAAACGAGAATGGCATCAATATGCTTTTGAGCAATTCGAGAAAGTTGGTTATGAAATATCGAGTGCATACACAGTGCTGAAAAATGATAAACCGTGTCAATTTGTATATCGTGATGCAGTTTGGCAAGGGAGTGATATGATTGGTACTGGTGTGGCATCATTTTCACATCTCAGTGGCATACACTTTCAAAACGCACCGTCATGGGGAGACTATCTCGGAAATCTTGAAGATGATAAATTACCAATCTATCGTGCATTGAAACCAACAGAAGCAGAACGGTTGACGCGAGAGATGATATTACAACTCAAACTGGGAGTAATCAAACCGTCATATTTCAAAGAAAAGTTTGAAGCAGATATCCTTTCGCTATATGCAGATGCTTATGAAAAACTACAGAATGATGGCATGTTACGTGTAAATGCTGCATCAGATGAGATTGTTTTAACTCAACGTGGATTGCTTCAAGTTGATAGTCTACTTCCCGCATTTTATGCGCCAGAATATCAGAATACACGGTATACGTAATTCATGGTAACTAATACTCAATTAAACCGTCTCCGTGAAATGCTTGCACCTATATTAGAGACAAACGAATTCTATCAGCAAAAACTCTCTGAAGTTGGGATAACAAAACCAAACGATATTCGGACTTTATCAGATTATCAGCAACTGCCATTTACAACAAAAGACGAACTCAGTGCCGATCAAGTATCTCAACCACCATACGGGACAAATCTAACTTTCCCATTAGATCAATACACCTGCATACATCAGACATCTGGTACGACTGGTTCCCCACTACGTTGGCTGGACACAAGAGAATCTTGGGATTGGTGGGGTAAGTGCTGGAGAGATATTTATGCGTGTGCAGGTGTGACCTCTGCAGATAGACTATTAATCGCGTTTTCCTTCGGACCATTCATCGGATTTTGGAGTGCATATCATGGAGCACAACAACTCGGTGCACTCTCTATTGCTAATGGTGGATTGACATCGGAACAGCGGATACGCGCAATTATTAGTAATGATGTTACGGTTGTAGTCTGTACCCCTACATACGCATTACGGCTTGCAGAAGTCGCTGAACAGAACGGTATCGACTTAAGTAAAGAGTCTAAAGTTAAGGTAACTGTCCATGCTGGAGAACCTGGGGCAAGTTTACCAGCAACAAAGCAACGTATTGAAGATCGTTGGGGTGCACGTGCTTATGACCATGCAGGTGCAACTGAAGTTGGTGCATGGGGTGTAATGTGTAGACCACAAGCTGGAGTCCATCTCAACGAGGATGAGTTTATCTGTGAAGTTATTGACACAGATACTGGTCAACTATCGGACGAAGGAGAATTAGTCATAACTAATTTAGGTCGGATCGGTATGCCAGTGATACGTTATCGCACAGGAGATTATGTCAAACTCAAATCTACACAATGTGAATGTGGAAGTAAACACCATATCCTTGATGGTGGAGTCATAGGTCGAATTGATGATGCGATTATCATTCGTGGGTTGAATGTGTATCCTGCTACGATTGAAAATATTATCCTTAAGTTTCCAGATGTGAAGGAATTCGCTGTTCGTGTATACCGCACAGAAACACTTGATGAACTTGAGATTCAGATTGAAACGACAAACTCTAATCCGAATGATACTGCTACTGCTGTCACCTCTGCTCTTAGAGATACTTTGGGTTTACGCACTATTGTTAAGGTTGTACGACTTGGATCTTTACCAAGATTCGAACTTAAATCAAGACGTTTCACTGATGAGCGTAATTTGTAATGAGTTGTGTTTTTCTTGAAACCTTATATATCAATAGATATAATTATCTTGTATATGAATTCAATAAATTGCCTACAATTAAGTAAAAGAAAAGACTTTTAAAGACCGTTCTGCATAGTATTACGAATACATGATTACAAATCAAAATTACGACACCATAGTCATTGGAGGAGGTCCTGCTGGTAGCACAGCAGCAACCCTTATTGCTCAACAGGGGTATAGGGTCTTGCTTTTGGAACGAGATGCAGAACCGACCTTCAAAATCGGTGAGTCGCTTATCCCAGCAACTTATTGGACTTTTAAACGGTTAGGAATGCTTGATAAGTTAAGAGCGAGTCATTTTCCTCAAAAGTACAGCGTGCAATTTTTTACACGCACGGGGAAAGCTACTAATCCGTTTTACTTCTTTGAAACTAATCCACATGAGAGTGCAGTCACTTGGCAGGTTTTGCGTAGTGAGTTTGATCAGATGTTATTGGACAACGCTGAAGAGAAAGGTGTTGAAGTACAACGTGGTGTTAGTGTCCGAAAAGTACTATTTGAAGGTGATAAGGCAGTTGGGGTTGTTGTACAAAATGGTAAGATGGGAGATGAGAAATCTAAGCAAAACATTGAAACGATACACAGTACTGTTATTGTAGATTCAACTGGACAGAGTTCTCTTATCGGAAGACAGTTGAAATTAAATACCATAGAACCTAATCTGAAAAAGGCATCGTTGTTTACGCATTATGAAGGTGGACATCGTGATGAGGGACTTGACGAAGGTGCAACCCTAATTTTGCATACTGAAAAAAAAGACTCTTGGTTTTGGTCAATTCCCCTCCCTTATAACAGGACAAGTGTAGGTGTTGTTGGGGAATTGGACTACCTACTCCAAAACCGGAGAGATCAAGATGGTAAACTCAATGCACAGAAGATCTTTGAAGAAGAATTGGAAAAATGTCAACCTTTGAAATTACGTCTTGAAGGGGCAAAACAACTTTTTCCAATTCAGACTACGAAGGATTTTTCGTATCGTGCGAGTCGGATCGCTGGTGATAATTGGGTATTGATTGGTGATGCATTCGGTTTTTTGGATCCAGTCTATTCAACTGGTCTGTTTTTAGCACTCAAATCTGGTGAAATGGCTGCCGATGCGGTTGTTGAAGCATTCAAAGATAATGACTTTTCCCAAACCAGTTTGGGTAGATTTGGAGATAGGTTTGTTAAGGGAATGGAAGCATTTCGTAAATTAGTATATGCATTCTATACAAAAGAATTCAGTTTCGCGCGGTTTCTATCTGAATATCCTGAACATCTTGGTGGAATCGTTGACATTTTAAGCGGGGATGTTTATAGACGTGATGTTACACACATTTTTCCAGACATGTCAAAAACTTGTTACTTTCCTCCAGAAGTACCACTCACACAATCTGCCTAATGGAGAAAACAGTTTATTACGAATAAAACTATGTGATTGAACAGTACTATAGTTTGGACAGTTTTGAAACTACTCGAATAGTATGTTGTGAGAATGTCTAAAATTCAAACAAGTTGGAATTTATACACATTTCGCCCTCTGGGGCTTTAGGATTGTATGTGGGCATGCGGGCGAGGGGACCTCGCCCCTACGAATGTCCGAGGCGCAATGAATTGCGCGACTACAAACGCGTTTCTCCTTAAATTGACGCTAATGGCAGAATGCGCGTTTGGCATTCTGCATTGGTTAGGTAGGAAACCGCACCTACCGGGTTTGGGTCCGAATTACCCAATTTATTTTTTAATCTTCATAATTGCGCGACTACGAACGCGTTTTTTGTTAATGAGAAGTTATTATTTAGAAATGGTATAAACTTCATGGAACAACTAATTAGGAGTAATTAATGAAATATGTAAAAGTCTATACACCTGTTATCTATCTTATCGTTATGTTGGTTTTCTGGATGGGATGTGATAATGCAACAAAACAGAATGATTCTAAAGAGGAAAAACCACAAGAACGTCAATTTATCAGTATAGGAACTGCCCCGATAGGTGGTGCTTTTCATCCGGTTGGTTCTGCAATTGCGAATGTTGTCAGTAAGAATATGACAGAGGAAAAATGGGAGGTGACCGCTGAAGGCACTAAAGGCACACAGGAAAACATCCGTCTACTTGTGAGTAAGGATAGTTCTATAGAATTTGGACTTGCGAATGCTGCAATTTCATATTTCGCTTTTCGTGGAGAAGGTGCGTGGAATACTATACACTCAATTCGTTCAGTTATGACTCTTGCTCCTAATGTAGGGTTGTTTGTAACCACAAAATCCTCTGGCATCACTTCACTTGCTGATTTAAAGGGGAAACGTGTTGTCGTGGGACCTGCAGGGGCGGGTTTTGAATATTTTCTGAGTCCAATTTTGGCAGCACACGGTGTGACGTATGATGATTTTAAACCACTCAATGCAACCTATAATTCTGCTGTAGATTATTTAGCAGACGGTTCAGCAGATGCTGCTTTTATGGGAGGTGCAATACCGACACCTGCTGTAACACGTGCAAGTTCAAACCAAGACATTGTTTTTATCCCGTTTGATGATTCAGCAAGAAAATCACTAATTGAAGACTATCCATTTTTTACTCCCATAACTATTCCTGCAGATGCCTATAGTAAAGTGCTGACTGAACCTTTTGAGACTATAAATGTCGGGTCAATGCAACTGATCACCGCTGAAAGTGCTGACGAAGACATGGTTTATAATTTTACGAAGACTGTATATATACATCGTGCTGAAGTTGTAACTGCACATCCAGCAGGGAAAGCTATCAATGAGACAAATGCTGTCAGAGATGTGGGTACACCATTTCATCTCGGTGCGATCCGTTTCTATAAAGAAATCGGTATTTGGAAGGAATAAATTTGTCATGAAATTTGACATTCCATTTAATTAATGTTATCATTAATATCTGTAGCCGAGATAGCTCAGTCGGTAGAGCAGTAGACTGAAAATCTATGTGTCGGCAGTTCGATTCTGCCTCTCGGCATTTTCTTTTGCATTCTCTGTTAAGCCGGTGTAGCTCAGTGGAAGAGCAACTGATTCGTAATCAGTAGGTCGGAGGTTCAAATCCTCTCATCGGCTTCTCTCTTTCCAGTACATTATTGTAAAATCCCAAAATATGTTCACACTCCCTGGTAGGTTCGGTTTCTAACCGCACCATAGGTGTCAATTTAGTGATTCTTGTCTGTCTGAATTACTTGTTGTCTGAACCAGGATTTTCAGGATTTCAGGATTTCCAGGATTAGGCGTTGGTGAGTATATATTCTATTGCAAAGGATGAAGGATTACCTTTGACAAAGAAACATTGGAAGACAAGTCTCTTATCCTGAAAATCTTTGTTCAGACATAATACATGTTGGAGGTCGCTTTGCTTGCTTTGACCTACGGGACTGTATGTGCGCATGTGAGCGAGGAGACCTCGCCCTTGCGATAATATAAGAGGCGGAATGCATTGCGCGACTACGAACGCGGTTTCTCCTTAAAGTGACGCTAAATGGCATTCTGCATTGGTTAGAAACCGCACCTACGAGAACGTGTGAATATATTTTGGATTTCACTATAAACCCATATTTGTACTATGGAGGATTGTCTCATGATTAGTTTAGCAGCATTAAGACCTGCTGTGACTGCTGTTATACCACATTTACCAAAGGCAGCTGGTAGAGTAGTGTCGTGTTCATTGCCGTATCTGCCATTGGCAATTGAACTTGGTAAAGTAGCATATAAACATCGAGAGAAAATTGGGATAGTTGTTGGTAGTGCTGCAACTCATACTGCAATTGGAATTACAGGTTTAGCAAAAGCAGCATATTATCTACCGAAGAAGATTGACAATAAGGTAGGTGTAGGCACAAGAAAGTTACCTTTTGAAGTTATGCAGAGAAGTTGTAAGATATTCAAAAAGTATCAGAATACCTGCTGTACATCGTTTGTTGAAAAATTCAAACGAAAAGCAGAGAAATCCTAACTGTTTATGTTATTCTTGATTGTTAATTTCTTCTGCAATTTCCGCTTCGAGTGATTTGATGATTGCTAATGTCGTTGCGTGCGGTTCTAATTCATATACCTTTTTGTACATCTTTAATGCATTTTCGTTATCATCAAGAAATCCGTCATAGATGTCACCCATGTCCTGCCATGCGGTTATTTCGTTTGGATCAAGTTCAACAATCCTTTCATAGACTTCCAACGCATCAGCATAGGGACGAGTTGCTGCTTCACGTTTAAGAGCATTGGCTCTAACATAATACAATCGGATGAGATCATCTACTATCTCTGGCGTACTGTGTTCTAATTTTATTGCTTCCTCTAATAATATAATTGCTTGATTTTCAAGACGTGTAATCTCTTCATATTCCTCATCGGTAAGTTTTCTATCAAGCAAAAGATAACTTTGAAACAATTTGTTGTATGTTCGTGACAATTGTAGACGTGCCAGTATACCAAAAGGTGCTTTTTCAGATGGAACAAGTTTGAGTTTAGGATCGTTTTCAATTGCTATTTTATAACGTTCTGCTGCCTCTTCGTACTGCTTATTCCCTTGATACATAATTCCGAGTAGATAGTTTGCTTCAGGGTCATTCGGGTTCTTATCTAATACAGCTAAAAACTTTTCAGTTGCTTTTTCGGGAGAATGTTCATCACGGTAGAACTTACCACTTAATAGCAGTACATCTCTATGATCAGGTTGAATTTGTGCTGCATATTGTAATCGCGATTTGGCATCTATCAACCAATTACTCCGGGAATATATTTCTGCTATACGAAGATTGACATGTAGTCGATCCGATTTGTTTTCATTTGTTTTTTCTGTTTCTAATGCGTGTAATGCTTGCCAGTAAAGATATCCTGCACTTGCTAAATCCTGTTTATCATAGAATGCATCTGCCTCTACGATCAAGTTGTCTGCTTGGGTGATATTTGGAGTATCAAGTTCTGCACCACCTCGTTGTGTGTAGACTACTGCAAGCACAAGAAATCCTATAACTGCAATAATTTCGGTATACAGTTGCCAACGACTATAAGAGAATAGACCAGTTTTTTCAGTCTGTTTATTTTCTTCCATATTTTATTCCTCACATAGTTCCATCTTTAGCAGATTTCGCTTTAGACTCTACCTCGTCAATTATTTTCAACATATCTTCAGCATTAACGAAACCTTCTAACCGTTTGTATATATTGCCATCTCCATCCAAGAAAATAACAACTGGTAAACCAAGGATTTTATATTTCTCTGTCAATATTTCATCAGATTTTACGCTGAAATCAAGTTTGACGGTTATAAAATTTTCTAACTTATCAATAACTGCTTGATCAGAAAAAGTCTTGTGGTCAAGTTCATTACAAGCTGCACACCATGATGCGTAAAAATCAAGCATCACTAATTTATCTTCCTGTTTTGCAGTCTGCAAAGCACCAGGTTCGTCATCGTAAACCCAAGACAGATGGGGTCCAGCAGCGGGTTGTTGTAACCCGCCAACCATTATCAAAAAAACTCCAATTAGTGTTACTAAGATGCCGCATGCTTTACGAAGCTGCATTAAGAGGGATATTCCTTTGAAACGTTGTGTTAAATCACTGAGATATATTCCACAGACAACAACAATAAATGGAAAGTATTCCTGTATTGCATTCTTCACTGGGACAAAGAAATTAACATCTTTGAGAAAGAAGAGTGCCACTGACATAATTGCAAGCCCAAAGACGTTTTCTAAAATGTACATCCATCCACCAGAGCGAGGCAGCGAGGAGATCAGACCTGAAAATGTTCCTATGCAGATGAATAATAGTCCCATTCCGATTGCATAAGTGAACATTAGCCAGAATCCGAGTAGTGTGCTGTTTGTTGTGGCGATGTATGCCAAGACGGCTGCTAATGCCGGACCAGTGCATGGTGCAGCGATGATTCCAGCAACAGTTCCCATCGCAAATGCACCAATAAAACCTGTTCCACCGACTGTGTTGAGTCTGTTTTGTACTGAAGATGGGAGTCGAATTTCAAAAACACCGAACATTGACAAACCGAGTGCAAATAGTATCAAACTAATGAAGCCTATTACCCATGGATTTGCCATTATCTGTCCGAATACTGCTCCCGTTGAGGCAACTGCAACCCCTAAAATTGAATAGGTTACAACAATACCAAAGACGTACACAACAGAAAGTATGAAAGATTTGAGAATTCCCGTGGACTCGTTTGCCCCGAATACTGAGACTGTTATCGGAATAAGTGGGTAAACGCATGGTGTTAAACTCGTAACTATTCCTGCAACAAAAACGAGAAGAAAGGCAAGCCATAAATTCCCACCTGATAATGCCCCTGCAAGTCCTCCTTGTTTAGTATCTTCATTTTCGAATTTGATACTGGCAAAAATATCCTCATTTGCTTGTTGGACAGTTTCATTCTTACTAACTATCTCTAAAGGTATCTTCACATCCAAGGTTACAGGGAAAAGACACTGTTCATCATTACATGCCTGGTATGTGAGTTTTAATTCCAATGTTGATGTTTCAATTGTTGCATTTTTATTTACAGTTGCTGGGATACCAAATGTAATTGTATCGTGATAGACAGATGCTAATCCTCCAATTGACTCCAAATTCAGTGTATCACCAACGGGATAAACCACGTCACCAAAAGATATGTTCTGGACATCAGGTAGTGTTATCTCTGTAGGGATTAGTGGTTCGCGTGTAGGATTTGCATTTACATGCCAACCTTCTGCTATACTCGCAACAATTGCAATTTTGAAGTCAGTACCGGGTTGGATTTTATCAAGAGAGATATAACCTTTAGCACTAAGTATTTCAGCGGGTTGTTCATCTGAAAGACCGATGTCGGGGAACTGGGCATGTGTATTGAGAGTTAATATTGTTGAGAGTAATGTGAATAGAGTGAACAGTAGAAATAACTTTTGTTTGTTGTTTTTTAACATAGATACGTTCTCCATGAACGTGAAAGTAAAGCGACTGACAAATGGAATCTATTTGGTTTATAGTAAAATTCGTAATTGCTTGGACACTTTGATATGTTCGATTTCATAACCGAACCATAAGTGTCAATTTAGTGATTCTTGTCCGTCTGAATTGCTTGTTGTCTGAACCAGGATTTCCAGGATTTCAGGATTTTCAGGATAAGAGATCTGTATGCCAATGTTCCTTTGCAAAATGTACACGTTCATCCTTTGCAACGGAATATATACTCACTAACTCCCAATCCTGAGAATCTTGTAATCCTGAAAATCCTGGTTCAGACATAATGTTGGAGGTCGCTTTGCTCGCTCCAACCTACGCGTTTCATTTCGGGTGTTGCAAGCGAGAATCGATTGACAAATTGTCAATTAGAAATGGTATAAGAGGCGCAATGAATTGCGCGACTACGAACGCGTTCTCTCCTTAAATTGACGCTTATGGTGTTGTTGTTTCCTGCCCATATTACTTTGGTTCAAGAATGACACAGGGTAGAATCATTTCTTCTAATGAAACTCCGCCGTGTTGGAAGCTTCCCTGAAATATGTCTTTATACGAGTTAAACTGTCTTTCGAATACAAAATAATAATCATTTTTAGCAAATATATAATTCTTCTCTGATGCCTCATAAGGCAATTTATATGTTTTTGGATTATCTATAAGTATACCTGTTTCAGGTTCATAGGATATATCCGAACCCTCTTTCACTCTGAGACCACTTGAGAGTTCATGTGGACTGGAAATTCTTGCTGCATTATTACATAATACTGAACCGTGGTCGGATGTTAATATTATAGTTAAACCGCGTTCTGCTGCAAGTTGAATTAGCTCATATATTCGTGAATTACGAAACCATGTTTGTACCAGTAATCTGAATGCCTCTTCATTTGGTACAAGTTGCTGAAATAGGTCTACCTCACTTCGTAGGTGCGTTAACATGTCAAGGAAATCTACGACCACAGCCGCTAAACTGATACGTGGTGCTTCAGTTAACCACTGAAAGTATTGATTTTCACCCCGTGCATCAAATATTTTGAAGTAGTGGGGTGTCGGCTTCAAAACTATTCCGTGCCGATCAAGTTGTAAGTACATCAGTTCTTTTTCATATCTATTGATGCTTGTTTGTTCTTCATCAGGTTCAGCATATAGGCTTGGATATCGTTCAGACAAATCACTTGGAAAGAGTCCACTGAAAATAGCATTTCGAGCATAATGTGTAGTAGTTGGTAATATGGAATAGTAATAGTGCTTTACCATATTGAAGTCGTTGTAAAGCATAGGTTCGATCTTTAGCCAGTGGTCCAACCGCATACAATCCATAATTATAAAGAGTACTGATTTTCCCACTTGAATTTCAGGAATGACATATTTGTAGAAAACATCCACCGATAGGGTAGGTGAATTTTCTCCATCAATCCAAGAAGTATAGGTGTTTTCTATATAGTCTGCAAACGCTGCATTGGCATCCTTTTTTTCCCGTGCATGGATTGTTTTTAGTTCATCAACATTAGAGAGTCCATCAAATTTAATGTCCCACTCAGCATAATGGATATATGTATCAATCCATCCCTGCCAATCATTTTCATGAAACTGATCGACCAGTTTTTGCGGTTGGCTATGTTCCGATGTTGGTTGTTTATTAAAGTTCTTGACATACGCTTGAAGGGTATATGTCTCAAGTAACTGCTGTTTATCCAATATATATGTAAGAGATGATACCAATTGTCTTGGATTTGTAGGCATAATCAATACATCGTCAACACCATACAGACTTGCTTGTGCCAATATCTCTTGTCCACCGGCATTTGTAAGAAGAATAATAGGTATGTGGGTGTTAACTGTTCTGATATATGACAGTTGATCATCTGTGTCAGTAGGAGCATCACAACTTAATAATATCGCATGAAAAGCGTCTTCTCTAAGTAAAGTAATACCCTTAACAAGATTATCAACAAATATAACATCGTATCCTTGGTATTCTAAAAAGCGTATGTAAGGTTTCAACTCAGATTTTAGTAATGGACTTGTTATCGATCCATCAATTTCGTCATCTATCCACAATATTCTTGCTTTTGTTTTATCCATGTTTCACCCTTCCCTATTTTTGGTTGCATGCTATTCATGAACAATTGGTACTATATTAGAATAAATGACTTGAAAGAGTTGTTACAAGAAAGGAATTTAAGAGAGACCAGATTAGATACCTGAAACAAAACGCCCAGGATTTAGTAGGCAAGTTTTATCAAATTTTACTTTGACCTGTTTCATCAACTTTAATGTGTTCCCGATGGAACCCCATATATCAATCTGACGTTTCAGGTCTGGCGGTGCATTCTCTATGATAAGGTTGCCATTAGTAACTTCAGCGTGTTGTCGCAGTTGTGAAAGCGTATTAGCAAGTTTCTGATAATCGGTATCTGCATCTGTATGTATTTTGAGATAAAGAACACCATTCCCTATTAGTGCCATCATCTCACATATATCTATTTGAGTCTGTTCTACAAAATTTGCTAAATCTGTACGTTTTAGATTGACTTTGACAAGGATGTCCTTAGATTTTTTTTCAGCTGCAGGAAATTCCCATATTGCATTTTTAATGCTCTGGTTCATTTCTTCATCTATAATATGCACACCAATAGTATTATTTTGTTCCAATAGTGAACGGGTGGTCTTTAGTTGCCATGAGATTGTTTCTGGATCCCCCGCAAAACCGATAATCACTATTGGTTTGTTATCCTTAAATGGTTCTATTGGATTACCTACCAAAAGATTCGAGTAGGATGGTAAGGACTGTGATCTGACGACCTTTAATCCAGCTTGTACTGCATCATGAATGTTCTGAAACTGTGCAGCGATTATTGTCTCTTTCACAGGTAACGGTGCTAATTTGAGTGTTACCTCAGTTATGATACCAAGTGTTCCGTACGACCCGATATAAAGTTTATTTAAGTCATATCCTGCGACATTTTTAACGACTTTTCCACCACTTTTTACAACGGTCCCTGATGCGTGAACCACTTGCATTCCTAAAGCTAAATTTCGTGCTGTTCCATATCGGAGTCGTAATGGACCACTCACATTTGTTGCTACTATTCCCCCGATAGTGCATTTATCTGAATATGGAGGAATCAACGGCAGAAATTGTCTATGTTGTGCTAATTCTTTTTGTAGGTCTGCCAATTTCATCCCTGCTTCTATAGTAACAGTTAAATCTGCAGGTTCATACTCCACCACTTTACTGAGTTGGGTTGTTGCAAGGACTATATCTGTTGGACTTGCTAAGTTGCCGATACCGAGTTTTGTACCCGCACCAGCAGGCATTACAGATAATCCTTTTTCTGAAGCATAGTGTAGAATATCTTGAATTTCACCAACTGATGCAGGCAAAACAATTGTTTTTGGTACTTTGCCATCATAAGAATAATCTGAACTCTCGGCATCTGAAAGGATAGCAGACTGTCCCACTATTTGACTGAGTTCATTCATCAATGACCCGGAAGTTTGCATGTGTTACTGTGTCTCTTTCATATTTAATAGATTTTATAATGAACCGACTATATTCATCACAACAATATTATTTTGTATACTTCGACTCAAACCTATCTCTTTAATTATCTGATACATTTTCAATTTCTTGAAGTCGTTTCAATTGAAATCGAGCCTTTTGATAAGACTTACTTGTTTCTGGTATGCTTGTATAACATTTCCGTGCTGCATCTAAGTTGCCAAGCATCTCATGTGAAAGTGCTTCATTCATAAGTGCAGACTCTACCTGAGGAACACGTTCAGGAAAGTCATTATACAGACCTTCAGTTACACCAGATAAAAAAGATTCATCAGCAAACACCTTATTTACCTCTTGGAATGCGACAACTGATTTTTTGAGATAGTCTGTATTCAATTTTGAGATGGGATCGCCCTCTATATAATCAACTGGTTTTGACGCTTCGAAGTAGCATTTCCCTTCAAAATATTTCGCCATTAACTTTACGAAATGAAACTTCGGGTGTGAAGAAAAATTAGAAATCTTGGCATATTCTCTTGCTGCCTGGACATATTGTTTATATTCCATACGCATGATATCAGCAAGTTGGAGTTGTACCTCTGCAACAAACAGATCAAATTCAGGATTGTTTTGATACTTCTCAATATATTTATTTGCAGTTTTTTCTAAGTCTTTATATCGTCCTAATTCATTTAGGGACCATATTTCACCGAAGATTGCGTGCGGGGCTATTTTGTTTTTTGGAAAGTTGGCAACGGTATTCTGGTACCATGTTAACGCTTGTTTAAACGATTCAGTTGCTAACTCAACCTGACTTATTTCTTTCTGTTGTGTTCCAAGTTTGAAATATGCCTCTGCTACAAGGTAAGAAGAATAAGGTATATAAACGTGTTCTGTAGTATTACTGAACTTGAAATCGTTGGTAATGTATTCAATGACATCTTTAAATGCAGCAGTAGCCTTGTTCCAGTTTTCGAGACGGAAATGACTGTCGGCAATACCAAGTTTTGCATCTGCAACAAAGTTACTGTCTGGATAAAGTTCAATTACCACAGAATATGTAGAGATTGCATTTACATAGTCAGTTTGTTTAAAGAATGAATGTCCAATTTCAGTATGGATTTCTGATTGGAGTTCTTTGTCAGATGTGCTGTTTAATGCATTTTTATAGTTAATACGCGCCCTGTCAAAGTCTGACTGCTCAGTATATATTTTACCAAGGTCGAAGTATGCTGCAGTAATTAAACTGTGAGTTGTGATGTGGTTTGTGTACTGCTTGATAAAGTCTGTGTATCTGCGGATTGCATCGTCATACTTTGCTAATTTGTATAAACTGAATGCAGCTTTGTACATCGCTTCTGCTTGCTTATCAGGATATTGCTTAAATGCGGGTGTATTTATTTTTTCGAATTCTTTGTATGCCGCATCATAGTTGTGTTCATCAAGAAATGTTTGGGCAATGAGAAGTTGTGCATCGTCCTTGAAATTGGATTTAGGATATTTAACAATAAGATTACTGAATGCAGATCGCGTTTTTTCAAAATCACCCAGTTTGTAGTTCAGTTGACCGATTGCATACCATGCATGCTCTACCTGTAAACTATCTGGAAAGTCAACAATTAACTTCATAAATTGTTCTTCCGCAAGTTCATATTGCTTTGTGCGAAAGAGCGTATGTCCTAAGAGGTAGGTTAAAGCCTGTTGGTGTTTTGGTATTTTGGCGGTTGGTGCGACAATGTTGATATGTTTGATAGCGGAGTTATAATGATCATTGTTCCCGGTCTGTTCTGCTAATCGAGAATAGGAAACGGCAATTCGGAAGTTTACCAAAGTATTGAAATCCTTGTCTATCATTTCAGTTCTTACACCAGGTTTCTTTGATTCTTCAAGTGCTTCTACATATTTAGCAATCGCACCGGCATAATTTGCCTGACTATATAAAACATCTGCAGTATTATACAGTTGCTGAATATTTTCTGACTCATCTGCTAATGTAGGTATAAACGGGAAGAAAGTATATACAAGAATTATAGAACATATAATCCCAAAATGTTTAGATTTCATTTTATTCTCCTTATTCAATTATGTTTGTATGTTAGACAACTGAATTTGGATTTATGTTGAATGTTAATTTTGATATTTCTTCGGATAATTTTGAATGTGTTTGTAAAGTAATACCATTTGTCTGAACCAGGGTTTTCAGGATTGGGAATTTGTAGTATATATTCCGTTGTCCAGGATGAAGGGCTAACTTTTACATAGGAACATTAGCATACAAATCTCTTATTCTGTAAATCTTAGTTCAGACACAATACTTGTCCGACCTGCGAGAATGTCCGAAGTGAAGACGGGCGAGGAAACCTCGCCCCTACGTTAGTGTCCGAGGCGCAATGAATTGCGCGACTACAATTGCTTGTTGTCTGAACCAGGATTTTCAGGATTTTCAGGATAGGAGAAGAGGGACTTGGTGGGTTTATATTTCGTTTCAAAGGATAATAAGATATTGTGGCGTTGGAGGTGAATGGCACTAACTGGAAAGTTTGTGCTACGAAGAACGGGCGAGGGGACCTCGCCCCTACGAATGTAAAAAGCATAAGGTTAGTCATTATCCTCTTCAGGATAATCAATCGCCCATTTTCCTTTTCCATCTCCAGTGGGAGATTCTTGCCAAAGTTCCACGAAGGTTTCAGGTGCGTTGTGTTCCAAAAGATGTGCTATAAAGAGTTGATGCAATTCAGTGACGAGTGCTTCGTTGTCTTCTGCAAGATTGTTAGTTGCAATTGGATCTACTGTTAAGTCGAACAATTCCGGTGTTCCATAAGCACCAACAGGTGCATATCCCCAACGTTCTGTGACGAGGAAGGGAGTAGTTGCCCGACGCGGTACAGTTCCGTTGCGTGAACCTATATGTGTTCCAGTTACTGCATATTCTCTGTGTTGAGAATCGCCATTGAGAAGCGCGTCAGCAAATGAACGTCCTTGAAATGGTTTTGGTGGATCAAGAGTGACGCCTGCTAAATCACACAATGATGGTAAAATATCCATGGGTTGTGCAATCATATCTATCTGTTGTCCTTGTGGTACATCACCGCCAGCAATAAGGAACATCTCATGGTTTATTTCAGGATATGTGGGCCAATATCTTGGGTCTTCAGAATCAATGTTTGATTTCCCAGTTCTCTCGTGTTCTCCAATAGACATACCATGGTCAGACATTACTACGACAAGCGTGTCATCCCAGAGTTCCAAATCTTCTACTTTCTGAAGTATCTGTCCAATATGTCGGTCAATTAATTCAGATTCTCCTGCATAATGTGCCCAAAGATTATGTAATTCTGCATCTGTATAGATGGAGGACCGTCCGTAGTTTGGATGTAACATTGGGGGTCCAGAATAATCTGGATCGTAACGTTTGACAATATATTCTGGTGGATCCCAAGGTTCATGTGGATCAAAGAAATCTACCCATAAGAAGAATGGACCAGACCGATAGTTTTCCTCTAAGAATCTTATGGTAGATTGGGATGTTCTACCGGAGAATGTCTCAGCTTCGTATTGGTAGTATCTATTTGTCCAACGGTGAGTGTTGGGTAAGGTGTTACCTCTAAAGGAAGGATTTGGACGTGTTTTCTCATCTGGCATGATAGTTTGTATCTCATCATTGAGATGTAGCAGCGGTTTATCACCTTCTTGTCCTCTGTGTTGGAATGCAGCATGAAATCCTTGTTGGAATCGTGCATTAAACAGATGTGGACAATCGCATATCAATTGCGTTGCATAACCTTGTCCCGCTAAGAGTTTAGCAATGTGGTTTGGACCACTGAGATCAATTGCTTGCCATCCATAGTGGGGCCAACCTAATGTTCCGGTCGCGACATCAGTGCGATGCGGAATAGTGGGAAAACTACTCATATAAAATTTGTCTATGGCAGTAGCGCGTTCTGCCTCAAATGTATCAAGCATTGGTGTTCGGATAGGTTTTTCTGCCCGATCACCAAGGTTGTCATAGCGGAATGTATCAGTAATCAATAAGACGATGTTTTTCATCTGATGTCCTTTCATTTTTGAATGCTAATGTAGATTCATTATGCTTAGAATCTTATTTTCATAACCCGGTATGTGCGATTTCCTAACCACACATAGGCATAAATTTAGTGAGACTTGTCTGTCTGAATTGCTTGTTGTCTGAACCGGGATTTTCAGGATTACAAGATTTTCAGGATAAGAGTATGTACAATCACGTTCCTTACCAAGTATCTACTGTTCTGTATCTGCTATTAAAGATTTTGTTTTAATTATTATATTAGGAGAGACCGTTGATAAGAAACATCCTGAAAATCCCGTAATCCTGAAAATCTTGGTTCAGACATAATTTATGTCGGAGGTCGCTGTGCTTGCTCCGACCTACGATAATGTCCGAGGCGGAATGAATTGCGCGACTACGAACGCGTTTCCTCCTTAAATTGACGCTTATGGTGTGGAATCTTAACCGCACCGAGTACAGAAATCTGTTTTGTCAAACTAACGTTATGCCATAATTTCTTCTTTAAACCTCTTGTCTTGTTGTTTTTAGTAGCAGCATTGTAACTAATAACAAAGGGAGAATCACTGCCATTGAAACAATGAGGGACACTTGTGTGCCAAATAGGCATGGAAAAAAGAGTATTGAACCTATCATGGATCCCTTCAACGCATAATATCCGTTTTTCTCATTAGGTTGCAGGAACAGTGGAATTCGAGTGATTATAGTAGCAAGGACTCCCAGTATTATCCATAAGACATAAGATTTGTTGATAAGTGAGACCTCCAACCAATACGGTAATAGTGCTACAACAAAGGCAGATATAGTTGCAGCTGCAGACAAAATCAAGGCTGGTTTTATTCCGAGTTGTACAGGTGTTGTTGTAATTCCCTGTTGTTTATCACGCGTAATGTCTTTAAATGTTGTTGTGATGTGTGTTCCTAAATCGTAAAGCGTGGTCGCTCCAAATGCATACCACACTAATCTTGGGATGCTTCTCGTCACGACTAACGCACCGAATACATTCAACAATCCAATTCCCAATGGTAATGTTAAGCTTCCTAATATACCTCGCGCTTTGAAAAATGCATTATAGAGATGAGAAATTGCGACCAATGCCATTACTAACAAACCGGCTTTTATATTTAGCAGAAACCCGCAGATGACACATAGTGAATAGATAATGCTTGCGGGGACAAGTGCTTGTTTAGGTGTTAGACGAAGTGATGGCAAGGGACGATCAGGATTCGTAACGACATCTGTTTCCCGATGGAAATAGTCGTTTTTTATCATTCCTGCGAAGTAACCGAACATTGCTATGACTAACGCAGCAGCAACACGCCAAGTCCATTGTCCTTCACTTGCAATGAGTGCACCAGGTAGCGTTGCAACAATCGGAATTCCAAAAAGGGGGTAACGGATGAGTTCAAGGTATGCTTTGACTCGGTTCATTTGATTAAAAGTTATCCCTTGGTACACCTGCTTCTGATACAGGAGAATTCCTTGGATCAAACACCTCATCAACACCATAATATTGGTCGCTTTGCGTCCCAATACTCAACTCAATGACATTTGGACCCACCTGTTTATTTCCGCTGATATAATTGTCTCTTAGTCTTCCACCGTCGTATACTGCCCAACCGTTGTTTAATGTAATATTGTTAGATACGATTTCAGGTGAAGATGTAGAATAACAGATGATTGCATATTCATAGTTTGATCGGATATTGTTATTTTGGATTCGCGGACGAGAATCGTCTTCACATACAAGTCCGTACCGATTCGCTGAGAATTCATTATATTCTACCTCAGGTGTTGCAGAACCGCGAAATTGCAGACCACTACCGTTTCTGTTAAATTCGTTTGCAGTGATAGTCGGATTGGCGTTATCACAAAGTACCCCAATGTTGTTTTCAGTGAAGAGACATCTTTCAATCTGTACAGAATCTATGCCACATAGAATACCTTTGGCGGCGTGTTGGATACGACAATATGTGAATCGACTATTTTGACTTTGTGCTTCGATTGTGATTCCTTGCCAATCTCCCGCACTTGGTGGTAAAGCGTTTATATTTGTAGAATCTGTTTGTCTTGATAATGTATTCTGTTGAGGCACTTGAGTTTTTGTTTCTTGTTGTTTACCTAAAGATCCAAATACAATCATTCTGTCTGGTGCGCCTTCGGCATAGAGTTCACCATGCACTATGATGGCAATACGTTCCTCTGTAGGTTCAAAACCAACAATTGTTCCAGATCGAATTGTTAGGGTTATACCTTCTGGGACGATCACGGTGCCAGTAACATACACCCGTCCATCCCAAACTTCATTTTCTGTGAGTTCACCAGTTTTTTCGAGGATACCTGTTGAAGAACCACCTGTGTTGAAGTTAAATGCACAGCCTTGACTTCCAAGATAAAGGCAATATATGAGTAGAATGAAAATTAGTTTAATTGATTTATTTTTCATAACATAGTTGTATCATAGATATGGATTAATGTCAATACTTACACACCGATACAAATATTCAGAATACTTTGGCTACAACTAAAATCATCTACGGAATATTGAGAGCGGAGTAAGGGATTCGTCAGATACCCAAGTTTCATAATCATTACGATGTGCTCTCAAAAAATCTCTTTCGGTTTCAAAACCGTATTCATTAATAATGCGTAACCGTTCACTTGCCAATTGACTGGCTTCGTCTTGAAGCTTTAAGATGCGTGGTCCTTCCTCTTCAGTCCATTTATCTATTGCATCCCATTCCGCTAACACTTTACGTCTTGTTGTTTCATCTTTTGCCGCGGAGAGTTCCTGTCCAATTACTGTCAACCTTTGTGACAGTTCAACTGATCGCATTATAAGTGGTCCAAGCACAAGGCTTAACTCTTCGGATTTCTTATAGAGATTATGATAATTTGAGAAAACTTTCTTTAACTCGGGAGAGATCTTTGTTCCCACTGGTGTTTGCACTGGATCAAGATTGTCTGCTTTACTTCCTGTATCAGCATTGCGCTCATTAAATTGTCCTACATCTTTCAATATTTCTGTTGGTGTGTTTTCAAGAACGGTCTGTTCGGCATTGGTTACTTCATCTACAGAAGCCTCAGTGGCATCTTTAGCAGTGCTGTTAGTTTGTTGTTCAGGTGGTGTTTCCAGAGATAACTCTTGAACGAATTTTTTTGTATCGTACTTTACATAAATGGTAAAAACTATCGCTATAAAAACCGTTACAATACCGGTATAAATGAGTTTTCGCAATTTATACTCCAGTTATAATGAGTCACGAGGTTATGTAGAAAGACTATCTCTCTGTCTGTTCTTTCAAACTACGTGCCTTTTGCACAAGTTTTAGTAGTTCTTCATTACGTTCCTTGTGCTGAGGCGTTTTTGAATTGATATGTGGAAGAACATTCTTAATCGTCTGTTGCACTGCTGCCAAACTTCCCTGCTTCGCCCAATAACTTTCGTGTAGAATTTCAGCGAACTCAGCAATAGCAGTGACAAGTTGGTACTCTGGGGACGTATCTTCATAAGACTTTTTCAACTGAGTGGTATAAATAGTTTCGTTTACCTCTGTTACCTGTTGTGTATCGGGGTCTTCATGTCGGATAAAGACGGTCGCAAGTTTACCATCAACATTTTCGTGTAGTTTAACCTCATAAAGTGCCGTTACGCTATGTCCTGAACCGACTTCTCCTGCATCTACATCATCTTTACGGAAATCTTCATGAGCAAGAGAACGGTTTTCATAGCCAAGCAGACGAAAACGGCTGACAGTTTCTGGATTAAACTCAACCTGAATTTTAGCATCTTTGGCGATAACTTGTAATGTTCCCGTCAGATTTTCCTTAAATATGCGTTTTGCTTCCTTGAGGGTATCAACATAAGCATAACTCCCATTTCCTTTATTGGCAAGTTGTTCCATAAGAACATCGTTGTAATTGCCCATTCCAAACCCAACAGTAGTGAGTGTTACGCCTTCCTTTACATAATTGCTGATCTCTTTAAGGATAGCTTCAGGTCCTGTCTGACCAACATTTGCGACACCATCTGAACATAGAATGACACGGTTTATACAATCGGATTTAGAATTTTTTAGTGCGAGCATATATCCAGTTCGTAGTCCTTCCTCAGCATTCGTTGCTCCATCTATTTGAAGACTATTAATCGATTCTAAAATGTAATCTTTATTCTCAAGTCCTGTGTGAGACAAAACGACTCGGGCATTAGATCCGTACACAACTATACCAACCTTATCCGTAGGACGCAGTTGATCAACAAGTAGAGTTAACGCTCTCTTTACCAACCCTAATCGGTTTTCCATGTTCATGGAACCAGAGACATCAACTACGAATGTGAGTATTGCATCTTTTCGATCATTGTCTGGAATAACACGTCCTTGTATGCCGATACGAAGCAGTTGAAGCCTTTTACCTTCACCAAATTTTGAAGGTGCACCTTCAATATGGACTGAGAATGCATCGTCGGTTGGTGGTGTATAGTTATAATCAAATGCATTGATATATTCTTCTACGCGCACTGCTGCTGCAGGTGGTAAATTCCTATCACGTAGATAACGCCGCATCACAGTATAGGAAGCAGTATCCACATCCATTGCAAATGTAGAAAAGTTATCATCTTCCGTATCAATAAATGGATTAGTGCCATGACTTTTATAGAATACATCGTTATAAGCGGCACTGTTTGGGGGATTTAGACGCGTAGCAGATTGGGATGAGACAGCCCTCATATATGATAATTGACCCCTTGCTGCAGCTGATTGTTTGGCTACAGGTTTGCGCTGCTTTACTTTCAATGCTTCAGGTGCAGAGAACGTATCTACACCAACTATATCTTTGTGCGTTGATTGTTCTTGAATATGGATAGGATTTCCGATGAATAACACACCAAGTGTGAGGAGAGCGATGGAAATAAAAAACGCTCCTGAAATTTTTTTGATACGCATTGCTGATTCCTCCATGAAAACTTATACCAATTCTAACAAATAAAACTACATTTTGAGACTTTAATAAAGCCAAATATAAGAGGCGCAATGAATTGCGCGACTACAAACGCGTTTTTTGTTAATGAGAAGTTATTATTTAGAAATGGTATTACAAGTATTATGGGAGTATTAGAGCAATATACGTGCCAATTTCAGGAGGACAAATTATGCGTTTTTTAGTAGAATAATCAGAAAAATGCACCATACTGTGCATTTTCTATACAATGCTGCACAAAAATGGACATTAGTTTTTAGTTCTTTGTTTGTGTTTGTAACAAGTATTCTGATATTTGCTGTGTTAACTGTTTTTCTACCTGCTGCATTTTCGGTAACCCCGCGAGATTGTTAACCTCATCAGGATCGTCTTGTACATTAAATAGAAGATACGGTTCTTTCTCTCTATTTAATGCTATTTTCCATTCTTGATTTAGCAGCATTATTTCGCGTGATATTTCAGAAATAGCAAATTCACGGTGTGTTGTTCCTGTATTGTCAAGAACAGGACACAACGATTTACCGAATTGACGATGTTGCATCTCACTACCAGCAAGTTCAACAAGCGTGGGTCCTATATCTATCCATTCAACGGGACTATCACAGATTCGATCTGATGCATCCAGTTTTAAGGTTTCAGGGGTACGCACAAGGAAGGGAATTCGGACAGCACCGTTGAGGAAATTACTTTTATATATTAATCCGTAATCCCCGTTCATTTCCCCATGGTCAGAACAGAAAACGATAACAGTATTGTCAAGTTCTCCACGTTCCTGAATAGTATCAAGGATTTCACCAATCTGATCATCAATCAGAGTAACATTACCAGCATAGTCCGCACGCATTTTTGCGACATCACCATCATCAAATTTAGGACTTTTCTTTTTGTTTTTCATAAGATTGTCCAAACTTCCGACAGGACGTTTGCCTTTAACAGGTCTGTTCACAGGTTTTGGCATCTCATTCGGGTTGTACATGCTTGCATAAGGTTCAGGGCAATCCCACGGTTCGTGAGGTCCACCGAAACTTACCCAACAAAACCAAGGTTTTTGTCGGTTATAGTTCTGCAGATACTGTTTTGCTTGCTGTCCTACATAGACATCTGCATCGTTTTCGAGACCAAGTGGAGATGGTCTAACCATGTGTGCTTTCGTCTGAAAACGTTCCTGATAGTCATCACGGTAAGCTTTCCATAATCCCTTTTCTTCCCACATTTCAGTCATATAGGATAAGCACTTTCTATTAGCACGTGGACCACCAATTTCGTTCACATCATCTAATCCGTAAGCATTCATCAGGTGTTCTCGTTTGCGTAGATCACCATTATTTGTATGTAAGTGTGTTTTACCAAACAGGCTTGTACGGTATCCAGCATCCCGTACTACCTGCATCCATGTAGGTGTTTCAGGTGCTAACTTGTGTTTTCCGTTATTCCAAACACCAGTGTTGTGTGGGTACAAACCTGTTGCTAAACTGAGGCGCGCTGGAACACATACCGGTGAAGTAGTAACACAGTTCGTAAATCGAACACCTTCACTTGCGATCCTATCCAAGTTAGGTGTTTGAACCCAATCTCCACTACATCCCATCGCATCCCACCGTTGTTGATCTGTCATCAGAAGTAGTATGTTAGGTTTCTTTGGTTCTTTACCAAGTACTGGATTGGCATTTTGACCCAATGCCAAAGTGTTGGTGCCGAGAAGTGATATGGTACCTGCACTTGCTACACTGAGTTCTTTGATGAATGTTCTGCGGTTAATCTTATCGGGTTTAGGTGTCATAAGATTTATAGTTCCGTATTTATATCATTTTTTGGTCTGAGTATGAAATAGGAACTCCAATATTTGTAGCCGCAATTTTGTCTCTATCTCTTTCATTTCAGGCAATCCTGCGAGATTATTAATCTCATCAGGATCGTTATGCACATCAAATAAGAGATACGGTTCACTATCAGAATTTAACGCTATTTTCCATTCCTTATTCAACAGCATTATTTCACCTGATATTTCAGAAATAGCAAATTCACGATGGGTTGATTCTGTGTTCTCAAGGACTGGACACAATGACTTACCGAATTGACGATGTTTCATTTCTCCACCTGCCATTTCAACAAGCGTGGGACCGATGTCAATCCATTCAACAGGACTATCACAGACACGATTTGATGTCTCATGTTTCAAGGTGTCAGGGGTACGTACAAGGAAGGGAATTCGGACAGCACCGTTGAGAAAGTTACTTTTATATATTAACCCATAATCTCCATTCATTTCTCCGTGATCAGAACAGTGTATAATCACCGTATTTTCCAATTCACCACGTTCAGAAATTGCATCAAGGATTTCACCTATTTGTGCATCAATGAGCGTGATATTACCTGCGTAGTCTGCGCGAAGTCGACCTACTTCTCCTTCTTCAAATTGTGGGTTCATGCGATTCATCATGTTGTCCAAATTACCACGAAGACGGTCTCCAGCCTGTTGCCGTGGTATAGGTGGCGGCATATCATTCGGATCATACATACTGGCATACGGTTCAGGTGTGTCCCAAGGTTCATGTGGTCCACCAAAACTCACCCAGCAGCACCACGGTTCTTTACGGTCATAGTTTTGTAGATACTGTTTCGCTTGCTGTCCTACATAGACATCTGCGTAGTTTTCAAGTCCAAGTGGTGAGGGACGGACCATATAAGGTTTTGTACTGAATCGTTCCTTATAATCAGCGCGGTAAGCGTCCCACAATCCTTTTTCTTCCCACATCGCAGTCATGTGTGATTTGACACTTGTACTCGCCCGAGGTCCTCCAATCTCATTTACATCGTCTAAACCGTAAGTATTCAATAAATCTTCACGTTCACGTAAATCGCTGTTGCCATGTGGATGAAGGTGTGTTTTTCCGAATAAACTTGTACGATAACCCGCATTGCGAACTGCTTGCATCCATGTCGGTGTTTCTGCGGACATCGTGTGCCCCATATTATTCCAAACACCGGTATTATGAGGATACAAACCAGTTGCCAAACTTAGCCGTGTTGGGACACAAACAGGTGAAGTCGTAACGCAGTTATTGAATCTGATACCTTCGCCAGCAATCCGATCCAAATTTGGTGTTTGCATCCATCCACCGCTGCAACCCATTGCATCCCACCGCTGCTGGTCTGTCATAAGAAGAAGTATATTGGGTTTCATAATTTCCATCCGTAATTAATCGCGTTCAATTCCCGCTTCAACAAATGCCTTAGACAACGTTTCATAAGTCATAGTCGCAGCTGCAAGCGGATCATAGTCTTTACGTGCTTGTACCATAAAACTTACTTCTGCTGTTATGAACCCGTTATATCCTTGTTTCTGCATCAGTTTCAAGTAATTAACATAATCAAAAGGACCTTCACCAGGGATAAGGAACTCAAAGTCTGGTGCGATACCGCGTTGATCCTTGACGTGTGTATGAACCGAGACATCTGCTAACGCTGATACTGTATCTTCAGTTGGCAATCCAACTATTTCAAAATGACTAATGTCAAAATTCACTTTTAAATATGGTGAATTGACAATTTCAAGCAGTTCAAGCACTTTATCTGGAGTATCAATAATTGCGCCGATGTGCGGTTCCATAGCAATGGTAACACCGCGAGAAGCTGCATATTCAACCAACTCACTCACCCGTTCTACGAGAAAGTCTTTTTTTGTTTCCCACTCATTCGGTTTTCCACCAGTAGTCGTGTTAACTGCTGGCAGTTCGTCTCCTTGTGCAAGATCAATAGCCAAGTCAACACCACCTTTAAGTCTCCACATATTTCTTTTGTGTGATTCTGGGTCAACATCCATTAAGTTAGAATGCGCTGCAATTGCTGGTAATGCTAAGTTGTGTTGTTTCAGCAAACCAGCAATGCGTTTACGTTCTGCTGTATCAAGCGTACTCAGTTCTGTCGTAAAACGTTGAATTATAGTTAATTCAATGCCATCAAATCCGAGGAATGCTAAGTGTGATATTGCAGCATCAACAGGAATAGTTGGCATACCCCAAGTACTATATCCGAGTTTCATTTTGTAATTTCCTTATATGTTGAAAAGTATCCCGTCTTGTAGGAGCGATCTCCGAATCGCAATCCATATTGACGGTTACACCTTGTCAGAATAACGCGACGAATGATCCAAGCCAATCATTTATGAGAAAATCAACGCGCTGAATCAGCAATGCTACACGACCCATCACGGTATTTCCAAATGCTGAACCGAACCCTATCATGAGGAAAGCAATGCCAATCTTTGATACCCATTTGACAGGACCTCGGTGTTCAACAGAGAAGAAAAAGTAGGTGAGAGTACATATTACACCGATAACCATGAGGATCGCACTAAAAATCTCCATTCCTGATAACGTTCCTGCATTGATTGCTGCAAAAGGTTCTATTGTCCCGCGGGTTTGTTCAAATATATTAGCACGCAAAACATTTGGAATTGCAAGTCCACAACCCACACCGATTAAGATTGCACTTGGGAACCGAATTAACCACGTATGACGTGATGACAACCCAGAAAAGAATAATAAACCAATTCCAATCGGAATGAGTTTGATTAGACCAAATAGCGATTCCCCTGTGAATACATCCATAAAAGGCTCCCAAGCAAAAGGTATGAAACCTTGATGGTATGATAGGACAATACCGTACCCGACTGTCATCCCTACGAAGAGATATTCTGCGAACCGATAAAATGGATTGTCTTTATAAAGAAAACTATATATACAAAGTGTTAAAAATGCGGCAATCCAGATGCCAAAAAGTTCCATTTATTTACTCCTCTTGCTTACGCTGAACAAAGAAGGCGATGTTACCGATTATAACTAAAATAATTATCAATAAATGGACAAACGATTCTACATTTATCCACAACGTCCCCTTTGCATGCGATTGAATTAAATGTTCGTATTCAGCAGCACCCGCAATGCCAGATATCAAGCCAATTAATTGTCCTGTTTGTAAGTAGGGGTACATCTGCGAAATAATAACACCTGTAACCCCTGCAGCAATTTGTTGATTGAATTGAACATTCGCAAAAGTAATCCATGCCTCTGTTAAATTACCTGAAGAAAGATCAACTACCAATTCAATCTGATCGTAGTTTGTAATGTTCTCCATCATCGGCAATTCGGTAGTAGGTGTTCCATAAAAATCTGTTTCATAGATATCCGCAATATTAGTTCCCATACCGAGAATCACTAATTCAATTCCTGGTCTATATCCGAGAAAAACATAATCTTCTCCGTTGACTGCCCCTTTTTCTTCTGCAATTTCCTTCATCAAGTCACTTCCCATAGTTGTTCCTACAGCATAAAGCGTAAGTCCGACAACTTTAACATCTTTATCAAAGCACTGTTTCAGTATTGCTTTAGCCATTGGGTTGAGTTCCGCTAAAGAGGAAGGACCGTAGTCAAAAACAAGCATAATCGCAGAATCTGCGGGAAGTTCATCAATAAATTCATAAAGGTTCTGGGTGGGTTCTGAAATGGATACCGGTAGACTGATAGGAAACAACATCGGGATTATAACTGCTAATGCCACTAAAATAAACACAATTCGTCGATCCATATTTACCAATTTTGTTAGCATGCTTTAATCTCCTCCGCCAAGGTATGAACGTTCAATTCCTAAGATGATGCGAATGGATTGCGAAATAACACCTAAACTCACTCCAAGGATAATCCCCCGTCTCGCGGAGAGATTTGGATTGTCTAAAATCCACTGTTTCATCAATGAGGAACCGTTAGCATAGGTATCCGCCCAAGGTGTTAGGGAAATAAGTTTATTCCAGATTAAATCTCCTACAGGGACATTTCCTAACATAACTATTACAGCGGTTATCAGGAGTAGTGATGCCTCAAGGTTTCGTGCGCGGAAAGCGCGGTATGCTGCGGAAGCAATGAAGAATGCGAGTAGAGAAAACATAGTCGCATCCATCGGTAGCTGCACATTGTTGAATAACCATTCAAAAACAGGATTTTGTGGACCAAAAGGGATCCCAACAACAACCATAATAGCAATTCCACCGAAAACAAGGAAACTGTATTGCCAGTGTTCGGTTTGGCGACGTATACGGGTTATGTGAGTTTGCAGCAATGTTATTGTACTGAACACTAATGCAAAGGGAGTTATAATTCGTGCCCAATTCAATACTTCCTCATAAATGCCTTGAGATAATGAATGTGGACTGAACTGTGTTAAGAGCATTACGACTCCAAATAAGAAACAGAGTATCAATGGAATTTGTCTTTTCATAATACCTCCTAACTAACCCGTTGCAAAAAGGTAGTGATCCAGTTGACACCGATAAGTTCAAGGAACACACCAAAAACAATTGTTAGAAAAATAAGTACTTTTCCCCAATCCTGTCCTCTAAGACTTCCCAGTTGCATCGGTTCTTTAGATAGATAGGCACTCGCAGCATATAGTTCTTCACCAATCAAAGTATAATCACATGCAGTTATTAAAAATGGGAGTTGGTGTTCAGAATCCGTTCCAGCAATCTGGATTGCCCCGATGGAATTACCGGTTTCAGCAAGGATAAGGGATTCTGCATAGAATGTGCCTTGCAAGAAGATTGCTGCTGGTTTTTCACGCAGCATCATGCCATCAACACCTGCGGCGTAAGCGAATTGACTGTCAGTGAGAAAGAAGATGTCCTCCTCACTATATGCATCGGGACGCCCCTCATCAAGATACGAGGCTTTTACCATTTCACGCACCACATTCAGGACAATCGGATCATTACACGGGACGCGTAGAGTCGTTTCATAGTCTGCAGTACGACGTGCAACCTGTCCAAGTATTGTCATACTTGCAATAGTTGCAGGTCCGCTGACACCGCCTAACCCTAACACGTATAAGATTGAACGTCCCATTTCAGTTGCTCTACCGATTGCTTCATCTACTGCTTCAAGTCCCGGAATGCGACGAACAAACACTTCTTGATTATTACGGGATAGGTATATACTGCCAAGAATTGATCCGCAAAAAATAATCATCGCAATAAATAGTTGTATTTTACCACTATGAAACCACTGACCTGTCGCTCGGACTGCTCCTGTCTGTAGTGAATCTACTGACGCTTCAGTCTCGGTAATGGCACGTACAATATAGGCGTGTTCCTTGCCTTTAATAATTTCTTTGTCCTTATATTCTGACACGTCTGCATCTAACTGTTCGCCAATTTCCTCAAATTCTCCTGCATCAGTATTACGTAAGATTTTGTATCCCACGATTCCGCTATCTTCAGCAGTATCCCATGTAACAGTTATACTGGAACCATCGTCATTTGGGGTATCCACTGCGGTGACGTTTGATGGAGGAGAAGTCTCAGGTTCTTGACTGAATGCAAAAGTGCCATATAAGAACAAAATAGTACACGCGACTATATATAAAATTGTTTTATTATATGTCATTTATTTCCTCATATAATGAGTTAGAATTATAGACTAATAACACTGTGAAATTGCTTCAATGATCTCTATTTCTGGTACATCGTCTCGGTTAACTACCGCTCCAATCCGAGTTGGTAATATAAGTCGTAGTTTACCTCCCACAGTTTTTTTGTCAAGTGACATAGCATCATAGATGGTTTCTGGAGATAAATCTGACGGAAATGTGAGTGGCAACTTAGCACGATTTAAAAGAATTCTCTGTCGTTCAAAGTCTGTTTCAGAAAACATACCTAAGTTTACAGCTAACCGTGCTGCACAATTCAATCCAATAGAAACTGCTTCACCATGACGGTAGACTTTATAGTTTGTCAATGCTTCAAGTGCATGTCCAAAAGTATGTCCATAGTTAAGTACCATCCGTAGACCACTCTCTTTTTCATCTTTTGCGACTATATCTGCTTTGTTAGCACAAGCACAAGCGATCATTTCTATTAACGCCTCTGCTTCTAAATTCAATACATCGTCAAGATTATCTTCCACCATTGCAAACAGGTGTTCATCACGGATAACCCCCATTTTGATAACTTCAATCAATCCAGCGTGTATATCCCGCTGCGGTAAGGTTTTAAGTGTATCCACATCAATTAAGACCAATTTCGGTTGGTGGAACGCTCCGATAAGGTTTTTACCTTTTGGGTGATTAATTGCAGTTTTACCACCGACACTTGCGTCAACTTGTGCCTGCAGGGTAGTTGGGATTTGGACATAAGCAATCCCCCGCATATAAACTGCTGCAGCAAATCCGACTAAATCTCCAATAACCCCACCACCAAGTGCAATAAGCGTTGAACCTCTATCAAGTTGGAAATCAATCAAACTATCCAGAATTTGAGATAACCGTTCTAACGATTTACTTGCTTCCCCTCCGGGAATATCAACTATTGAAACATCATAACCGCTCTTCTTCAAGCTATCTACAACTGGTGAAGCAAAATGATGTTTTACAACAGTGTCTGCAATAATCAACACACTTGTAGGTTGAATATGAGATTTTATGTATGCTCCAATCTGATTGATAATCCCTGTGCCAACAAAGATAGGATAACTGTCTTCTTTAAGATTGACGTTTATAGTCTTTATCATCGCTTTTTGGTAGATTTTCGTGGCACTGTTGCCTTGAAAAAGGTGTTTGATATCTTCGCCATGACTTCCCCAAAGGATTTACCAGTTGTATCCACTGTATAATCTGCTTGTGCATAATAGCGGGCACGGTCTGCTAACATTGTACGAATCGTTTCCATAGCATCGGGGGTTTGGAGCAAAGGGCGGTGTGTTTGGTGACCAACTCGTTGATAGATTTCTTCTGGTGTTGCGGATAAACAGAAAACAACACCGTTTTCTTTCAGTCTTGTGACGTTATCCTCTCTCAAGACTACGCCACCACCGGTAGAAATAACATAATTGTATAATTTTGAAACTCTGTCGACAGCTTCACTTTCAAGTCTCCGAAAAACGTCCTCACCATCTTCTTCGAAAATGTCGCTAATACGTCGTTGACTGTCCCTCTCAATTACATTATCAGTATCAATATAACGCATCCTTAACTGTGTAGAAAGTCTTTTGCCAACTGAGGTTTTTCCAGTTCCCATAAAACCAACAAGTACTATATTTGGTTTTCTTTTAAACGATCTTTTCAACTGTTTAACCTCTTTCAACATTTCCATTACGACGATATCCTTCTATTCATATATAATTTATAGTGCTGAATACAATTATAGCATTTTATAGAAATAAAGTAAAGGTATTGATTGTTATGATTGTTATGGGTAACGTGAGTTTGATAATAGGTATGTGAACTTCATTTTTTAAAAAATAGTGCCACCATAGACCCGGTAGGTGCGGTTTCCTAACCGCACCGAATTCAAAATATGATTTATCAAACTCACGTTATGGGTAGAGCCATTCAGTTTTCCAAATCCTATTATTTTTAATATTAAGCCTTCCTTTGTAGAAGCGACCTCTTATCCTGAAAATCCTGGTTCAGGTAACATCGTAGGGGCGAAGGTTTCCGCGCCTGCCTGCTTACATACAGTCCTATAGGTCGGAGCGACCTCCGACAAGTATTTTGTCTGAACCAGGATTTTCAGGATTTCAGGATTCTCAGGATAAGAGATTTGTATGCCAATGTTCCTTTGCAAAAGTTAACCCTTCTTCCTTTACAATAGAATATATACTCACCAATTCCTAATCCTGTCTGTCATAAAAAGAATACTACAGACAACTTGGGATCCTGACATTTTCCTTGACCCATATTTTACTATAACCGATTGTGCGGGACAAAGTCCGTAGCAGTTCAGCATTGACTTCCTCACACAAAGTATACAAAAAACCTTA
>JAJDWI010000091.1 GCA_022825665.1 Candidatus Poribacteria bacterium | reverse complement strand
CAGTGCTTCAAGCACAACTTCAGCCTTAAATTCGGGAGTGAATCTTCTTCGTTTTGCCATCGGATTGCTCCTTCTAATTAGATTGTAATTATATCACAATCTTGTTTTAGGGAGTGGTCTAAATTTCCGATGGCAGTACATTTTCTTATTTTAATTTATTTGATTGAATCTTTGTCTTTGTGCAGTTTATATTCAAAACTATCTATAAGTGCCTCGTAACTTGCTGATATTATATTCTCAGATACACCGACAGTTCTCCAACTCCTTTTTCCATCACTTGCTTCAATAAGGACACGCACTTTTGACCCAGTACCTGCTTTGGTGTCCAGTACTCTAACTTTATAATCAATTAATCGGACTTTCTGTAAAGATGGATAGTAAAGTTCAAGTGCCTTTCTAAGTGCAGTATCTAAAGCGTTGACTGGTCCATGACCATCTGCAGCAGTATGAGTTGTTGTCCCATCAGGTGTAGTAACCTTCACAGTTGCTTCTGAACGCATAGTAAGGTCTGTGAATTTCTCAATAATGACGCGAAAACCGAGATGCTCAAAAAAGGATTCATACCCGTTGAAAACTCTGTGTGTTAACAATTCAAATGATGCTTCAGCGGCTTCAAATTGATAACCATCACTCTCAGCTTTTTTTAAACGATCAAATAACTCCAAAACTTGTGGAGAATTTTTATCGTAATTAGGATATTCCTTTTCTATTTTTTTCATTATAGTGCCACGACCAGCCTGATCAGATACGAGGATACGTTGCGTGTTCCCAACTTTTTCCGGTTCAATATGTTCGTAGGTCAGTCGATTCTTACGAATTGCATCTGTGTGTAAACCACCTTTGTGGGCAAAAGCAGAACGACCTACATAGGGTTGTCTTTCGTCATGTGGCAAGTTTGCCAACTCACTAATCAACCGTGATACACTAGTCAATTCCTGCATCTGCTCGTCACTAATACATTCAAGACCCAGTTTAAGTTGTATCGTTGGGATGATAGATGCCAAATTTGCGTTTCCACATCTCTCTCCATAACCGTTGAAAGTTCCCTGTATATGGTTTGCTCCCGCTTGAACAGCTAATACTGAGTTTGCTGCACCCATACCTGCGTCATTGTGTGCATGTATACCAATTGGTAAATTAAGTGCTGATATGGCTGCTTTCACTCCTTCCTGAATTTCTAAAGGTAACCTTCCACCGTTAGTGTCACAGAGTACGATACAATTTGCACCACCCGCAGATGCTGCATGCAAAGTCTCAATAGCATATTCCGAGTCGTCAGAATACCCATCAAAAAAGTGTTCAGCATCGTAGATTACTTCACGTCCATTATCCACCAAATAGTTGACAGAACTCTCAATTATTTCCAAGTTCTCTTCTGCTGAAACCCGTAAAACATCAGTAGCATGTAATTGCCAACTTTTTCCAAATATAGTGACAGTCCTTGCACCGGTTTCAAGTAGTGCAGACAAGTTTGGGTCTTCATCAGGATCATAGGAGGGATAACGAGTACTACCAAAAGGAACAACTTTTGCTGATTCTAATGTCATCTCTTTTGCACGTTTGAAGAATTCTATATCTTTGGGATTGGAACCAGGATAACCACCTTCAATGTAACGAATACCTAACTTATCAAGTGCTTCTATGATGATAAGTTTATCTTCAACGGAAAATGCTACACCTTCAGCTTGGCTACCGTCCCTGAGTGTTGTATCGTAAAATTCAACCATGTTTTGTTTAAAAGCAAATTCTGGATTATTCATATTATTTTATTCACAAACTAATTCATCCTTCAAAACCAAAATTTGGTATCTCCTTATATGACAATTCTCGTTATTTTTCTAATGGAATTTTAGCATATTTTTTACCAAAAGTCAAAAATAATGTGTGCAATTAGGTAAGTAGAACGACATCATGTTTTGCTTTCCTAATCTAAAAATCTGTGCTACTATTAACACATTATGAGAAATTATAAAGTTATTCTATTCTGTTGTATGTTTGTGTTAACAGGATGTGGTTTAATAACATCTAAACCTTCTGAACCACACCCGCCACAGATAACAATCAATCCGATTGAATCACTACGTTCCGACATAGACAATGTTCTACAAGACGATTTATTTACTACTGCAAGTATCGGTGTAAAAGTCGTTTCAGTAGATTCTGGAGAGGTAATTTATTCCAAGAACGCACACAAATTACACCATCCTGCATCAACAACAAAACTATTTACAGCATCTGCTGCGTTGGCAAAACTTGGTCCAGACCATCAATTTGAAACAACGCTGTACACCGATAAAGTAACAGACGGTAAGGTGGTTGAAAACATCTATCTCAAGGGCAGTGCGGATCCAGTCTTACAGTCTAATGATATAATAAACTTAGCTGATTCGATAGTTCAATCAGGTATCACATCAATTGAAGGAAACTTAGTTGTTGATGAGACATATTTCGATACTGTTAGGGAAGGTCCTGGTTGGATGTGGGATGATAGACCTTTACAAATTAGTGGATTAAGTATCAGAGAAATTGAACCTGATGAAAGATCAAGTAATAGAGCGATAGCATGCGGACAGCTACTGAAAACTGCTCTTATACAAAAAGGTATTGAAATTTCTGGAAAGGTAGTTGTCGGAACAGTCCCAATAGAAACAAATAAAATTGCCACACATCTATCACCTCTACTTTCTGACATTATAAAACAGATGAACAAACCGAGTGACAATTGGATTGCAGAATTCCTATTTAAGTCCATCGGGGCGGAAGTAAAAGGGGAACCGGGAACTTGGAAAAAAGGCAGAGATGCTGTCTCTGAATTCTTAGGTGAAATTATGGACAACACCCCTACACATCGATTTGTTGACGGTTCTGGACTTTCTCGCTACAACCTTGTTAATGCTGAATTGCTTACAAATCTTCTGGTCTATATGTATCACAATTTTGTGATAATGCCTGAGTTTATGGCATCACTTCCGATTGCTGGTGTTGATGGTACACTAACAAATAGGATGCAGGGTATGTATGCAGAGAAAGTGTTACGTGCGAAGACAGGGACGTTGAGTGGTGTTTCTGCATTGGCTGGTTATACTTCCACGATGGATGGAGAAGTATTAGCGTTTGGAATTCTTATCAGTCATTATGTTGGGTCTGCTGCAAAGGCACGTGAAATTCAGGATAAAATCGGGAATATTCTCACGCAATTTAGACGAAACAAGACATTAAGAAATTAACAAAGAAATGTCTGAGTTTTTCCTATTTAATTTCAGTATCTAAGATGGAGAATTATAACTTAGGTGGCGGTTCACCTACAGCAGACTTCCCATCTTTCAATATCGGTTCTGCATTCCCCCATAACCGACTACCGTCCTGAGAAAGAAGTGGTTCCGCAGAATACTGAGCCAAATACGCTCGACGCATATTGTCAGTAGTATTTGTTCCACTACTGTGGAAATTAATGCTTGTAAACGCAACAATACTCCCAGCAGGAACGATAGCAGGTACACCCTTTTCAGGACCGAAATAACCTATCAAATCATTGCTTCCTTCTTCACGGATATGCTTAACCCAAGAACGAATACCAATATGAGAATACGGCATGACATAGACTGTTCCATTTTCTTCAGACATATCATCAAGTGCACACCAGCAGGTCAAATACGGTTTGTGATCAGGATAACCAACATAACCAGAATCCTGATGCCAACTGAACTTCATTCCTGCTTCCGCACCTTTGACAACATACTGTTCCCAAAATAGATACGCTGTATCACCTAAGGTGGCACGACATACCTCTGCCATCAGATCACTGAAAAGAAATTCGCGGAGTTTCGGCTGTTGTCTGAAGCAGTTAGAAACAAAGTATCGTTTATTACGATGGTTAAGACCAAGGACATCTTTCCCTTCTTGCTCCATACGAGCATCCATCTGACTTATGAATGTACCACATTCACCACGAAGCAATTCCAGAAGCGGTTCAGGAATAACATTTTCTAAAATGAAATAGCCTTCTTCTTGGTATTGGAGTTTCTGTTCATCTGTAATATTGACCAAATTCGTAACCTCTATTCAATATTAATTTTCCGTACAACCTGACCATTACTTTCCCAATAGGTATGTTTACCCTTTATAAAATCTGAATCAGCTGCAGGTTGGATATTCCCTTTCGTGTCTATAGCACGAGATACAACGGTATGTTCTCCAGATGTTGGGTTTTCCCAATTGAGATGCCATATTTTCCATGCAAACTCAGCATCTTCTTCAGTGTCAATAGTTGCTTCTTGCCAAGGTCCACCGTCAATACTTACCTCAACTTTCTGAATCGGTGCACCCCATGCTGCCCCGTAGATACGGTAATTTCCATCAAGCAATGTCACCTTTGCAGCTAACGACTTTATCTGTGTTCTACCAACCGATGTTTCCATCCATACTGTTTCACCGTCGGGGCGTTTCTCTTCGCGTATAGTTACATAATCACGTCCCATGAATCTACCCATAAAACGGGTATCACGTACTTCAATCCGTTTTAGCCATTTTACACAAGCAATACCGTACCATCCAGGGACAATCAGACGAAGAGGGGCACCATTAGGTTGTGGCAACGGTTCACCGTTCATCTCATAACAGAGTAAATTAGTGTCCTGTAAAGCATCTTCTACTGACATACTCCGAGCGAAGTTCTGACGCATAGTAACACCACGTCGCTTCTCCTCCCCAGAATCGTGTCCAAAGAAGATTACTTCTATACCTTCCTCTTTAATTCCTGCCTCTTTGAGAATCGGTGCAAGTGGAGTCCCTCCCCATTTTGCTGTTCCAATCGCACCAGTAAATGTTGGGAAACCATGATTACCGGAACACTCCAAAGTAAAGGTAATATCCTTCTTTGGACGTGCTTTTATATCATCAATAGTAAGTTGAACTGGATTTTCAACCAATCCACTGATTTCCAAATTCCAAGTCACAACATCAACTTTAGGCTTATTATAATGTGATACGTTGAAGAATTTATCATTTGGTGTAATGAAGGAATCTAATTCATTCCAATCAAGCAACCCCCGTTTTGAAGGTGGTTCTGGGGGTTGGTCTATAAATGGTAACAGTATCTCACCTTCGCGGCTTGGAAAGGCATATACTGCCCAAGGACTCAACAGTAATCCTGTAAGCGTTAATCCGCTGTTTCTTAAAAAATCTCTACGATCCATAATACTACCTTTACGCTTTCATTGCTGTGGTGTAGTTGAGATTAACCTGTGTCCAATTGACTACTTTACTCCATGCCTCAATATAATCAGCCCGTCTGTTCTGATATTTAAGATAATAAGCGTGTTCCCAAACATCAAGTCCAAGAATCGGTGTATGTCCCTGCATAAATGGACTGTCTTGGTTCTTTGTAGCATAGATCTGTAGTTTTTTATTCTCATCTACTACGAGCCATGCCCAACCTGATCCAAAATGAGTTTTTGCAGTGTTAGTGAATTTCTCTTTTGCAGCATCAAGTGAACCAAATGTAGATTGCATAGATTCAGCAACTTTACCTTTCAGTTCTCTACCCCCCGGAATCATGGTACTCCAGAAAAGTGTGTGGTTGGCATGTCCACCGCCACTATTTATAACTGATTGTCGGATTTTCATGGGAACTTTATCAATATTTCTAAGTAAATCCTCAATTGACTGGTCTGCTAAATCGTGGTTGTCTCCAACCGCTGCATTGAGTTTGTTAACATATCCTTGATGATGCTTTCCGTAATGAATTTCCATTGTCCGTTTATCAATATGTGGTTCAAGAGCATCAAATGCATATCTGAGTTTGGGTAGTTCATAACCATGGGTATGGTCCCCATGTTCATGGTGATCTGCATATAGACTAAATGGACTTTTTGCGATAAAAAGTCCTGCTAATACTGTGCTACCATTGACTAAAAACTTTCTGCGATTCATTAGTTCACCTCGTTCTGTATATATAATAACATCTTAACATAGATTTTGCTAATGTGTCAAGTTATACAATGGACTTATTTCATTTGACATTGACTAATGTTCTGTTTAAAATGATAGCAATAAATATCAGATATAAATATCGATAGCGGATAATAAAATATATAGGTTTTTAAGGCTATTAATCTAAAGTATACCAAAATAATTATCCATGATATATAAAACCTTTTCATTCTGGGTATGGTTTATCAGTTTTGGAGTTATCGCATTAATACTTGCCAACACTCCGCTGTTTAACATACTTGCATTTGAGTTCTGTGCTATTATTACGCTCTGTATTGCTATATCTGGTGCTCATATAGCAATGACAGAATTACATCTTATGAAACGTGATCCTATTGCTTTGTCAGGTTCACCCCGTGATGTTATACGCAAATGTATTTTCCGTGGATTCAGATCAAATTTAATCATAATCTTACTCCCATTGATTATTATTGTAATTAATGGTTTTCGAATAAAGAATTGCAATTATGTTGATGGTTTTTTATTTTTTATATTGTTACCACTACTAAGTTGTATTACTGTAACTGCTGCTGGGGTATTTTTCAATGTTTGGTTAGAAAAACGATGGTTTGCATATTTGATTTATCTAACATTTTTATTTTTTTCGTGTATTCCTACCGTATATAATTTAATCTTTCATCCACCAGTTTTTGCCTATCATCCAATTATTGGCTATTTTCCTGGACCAATCTACGATTTTGTAATATCAATCACACCTACATTCCTGATATCAAGAGGACAAGCACTCGTTTTGGCATTGTTATTCATCATATTTTTGTTCCAGACATGTGAAATTAGTCGGAAGACTAACCTTATCCCAAGAATACGGTGGAGTAATTTATTGTGGTTTCAAAATAAAAGTTCAATATGGAATATAATTCCTGTGTGCATTTTATTTATTGCGGTGATTGGTATAGAAATAAGTTCCGGTAAAATAGGAATACGTCCAACACGCAACGACATCGCTCAAGAGTTAGGTGGCTACCGAGAAACAGAGCATTTTGAAATATATTATGCGCGCGAATTGGAAGACGAGATAGAACTTTTTATTAATGATTGCGAATTTAGATATTATCAGTTGTCAGAATACTTGCAAATAGATAATACACAAAAAGTTCGCGCATATCTATATTCCTCTCCAGAACAGAAAAAACGATTGATCGGGGCTGGAAATACCTTTGTTGAGGATCCTTTTGGTCACGGTTTTCATCTTCATACTCAAGGTTTTCCTCATCCTGTTTTAAAACATGAACTGGCACATGTATTGACTGCTAATTGGTCTCCATGGAAAGTCAGTTTGAATGTAGGTGTCCATGAAGGTGTCGCTGTAGCAGCAGATTGGGATGAGGGCAAGTTAACTGTTCATCAGTGGGCTAAGGCGATGCGCGACTTGAAAGTTTCCCCTCCACTCACAAGTGTCATGAGTCTCGGATTTTGGAGACATGCAAGCTCTCGTAGTTACCTAATGGCAGGTTCTTTTATCCGATTCCTCATAGATACATACGGAATTGAGAAGATGAAAAATGCGTTTCCAATAGGAAATATATCTAAGAGTTACAACAGAGATTTATATGTTTTAGAAAACGAATGGATCGAATTTTTAGATAATAATATTCAGTTGGAAGAAAAAGATATGACTTATGCAAAAACACGATTATTGAGAGGAGGAATCTTTGAACAGGTTTGTGCACATGAAATAGCAGCGTTGCGAAAACAGGCGTGGAAAGAATATTACAATAATGACTATATTTCAGCAATGCAGACCTTTCAAGCGATGCTTAACCATGAACCAAATAATTCAAGAACAAAACGTGGTATGATGTTTAGTGCTTTTCGCTCAGGAGACAATGATCTTACAACTTCTATAGCAAAGAATATATCCTCTGACAACAATGCACTGTATAGAGCAGAGGCTACTCAACTAATGGGAGATATCTCTTGGCTTCAGGGAGATTTAGATGCTGCAATAAAGTCATATAATAATGCATTAACACTCAAACCGCGTGAATCAATTGAACACAATAACCTAAAACGTATTGCTGCATTATCTGAATCTTATACAATGGAATCCAAGGCAAAACTAAGCAGTGTCCTGATTCCACAAAACCAACATAATAGTGTGAAGAATGGGACGAAAATCGCTCTATTACTGCAAATTATAAATGCACAACCCAATGAATGGTTAGCATATTATTTGGCAGGTGAGATCCTACATATAGAAGGTGCATTGGAATTGAGCTCACAATATATTCATCATGCCATAGACATTGGTTATGAAACGGATTTAAAAAGAATGCCAAAACAGTTATACATGAAAGCCAGAAGATTATTAGGTCTTAATGCATATCGTAAGAAAGATTACAAAATTGCTGAAAGGATATTTGACAGTATTGCCGCAGACGAATCACTGTCATTTGGTGATATATTATCTGCAAAAGATTGGGTACAAAGGTGTCAATGGGCAGGAAAATCTACGCCATAGATAAGATTTACATTCAATATATTGTATTCTTTCATTTCAAAGTCATGTTGACCTCATTAGAATAATATCTTATACTTAAGGTTAGTGATTGATATTATCTTGGTGAATTGATACATCGGTATATTGGATAAAGAAAAAGTGCTATTTTAAACACTTAACTACTCCTAAATCCTAAATAAATCATTTGACATTTTACACTATTCGTGCAAATCATAAGCATAAATATAATATATTCATATATAACTAACATTATCTGATTACATACAAGGACATACAATGAAACTTTTTGTACCAGGACGGATCTGTCTTTTTGGAGAACATAGTGATTGGGCAGGAGGACATCGCCGAACTAATGCGGAGCTTGAAAAGGGTTATACCATAATCACCAGCACGAACCAAGGTGTTTATGCAGAAGTACAACCACATCCTACAAACCTTATTTTAAAGACCAGCCTGAGTGATGGCACACGACACGGTCCATATACATTACCGATGGAACCAGCAGCACTTCTTGAAGAGGCAGAAAAAGGTAGTTTTTTCAGTTATGCAGCTGGTGTTGCATATCAGATACTTACGAATTATCGTGTACAAGGTTTAGAAATAGATAATTATCTCACAGATTTACCGGTTAAAAAAGGATTATCCTCAAGTGCGGCTATATGTGTATTGGTTGCTCGCGCATTCAATCGTATCTACGATCTGAAAATGACGACACGCGGTGAAATGGAATGTGCATATCAAGGTGAGATTAAGACACCTTCACGATGTGGTAGAATGGATCAAGGGTGTGCATATCAACACCCCATACTTATGAGTTTTGATGGCGATAACATTGATGTCCGAGAATTCAGTGTGCCTTCAAACTTATATATGGTAATTGTAGACTTAGGAGCAGGAAAAGATACCCGTCTTATATTAAGTCAATTAAACCATTGTTATCCATTTGCGGAAAATGAAATGCAAAAAAATGTTCAGCACTTCCTCGGTCATTTGAGTAGAGAGATTACCGAATCCGCACATCAGGCTCTACGACAAGGTGATGCAGAATCAGTAGGTAAGCTGATGACAAAGGCACAACAGGAATTCGACAAACATCTTATTCCAGCCTGTCCTACACAATTAACTGCACCTATACTCCATAAAGTGTTAAACTATGAACCGATTCAACCTTATATATGGGGTGGCAAAGGGGTCGGTTCACAGGGAGATGGATCCGCCCAATTTATCGTGAAAGACGAGGAGAGTCAACGTAGGGTTATTGAGATAATAGAACGCGATCTACAGATGTCATGTCTAAAACTTGTAATTGAGGCAAGCAAACACGTACGTAAAGCTGTTATCCCTGCCGCTGGTTTTGGTACAAGACTATTTCCTGCATCTAAAGCCATGAAGAAGGAACTTTTTCCAGTAATTGATCGTAACGGACGTGCAAAACCCGCAATCATGGCAATAGTTGAAGAAGCTGTAAATGCAGGTATAGAGGAAGTATGTTTAATTGTTCAGAGCCGAGATATAGAACTATTTGAATCCTATTTTAAAACCCCTCCTCGAATAGAACACTACAATAAACTCAGTAAAGAAAACAAAGTCTACTGTGATTACTTGATTGAATTAGGCAGTAAAATTTCCTTTGTTACACAGGATGTACAGGAAGGATTTGGTCATGCAGTCTATTGTGCAAGGGATTGGATTGACAATGAACCATTCCTATTAATGTTAGGAGATCATCTCTACAGTTCGGATGAACCGCAATCCTGTGCTGAACAAGTGTTGGATGCATACGAGGAGGTTGGACATAGTGTTGTCGGCTTAAAGAAAACACCTATTGAAGAACTATCTAACTTTGGTTGTGTTACCGGTGTGTGGAAAGAAGAAATGTCTATGATATCAGTAACTGAATTCTACGAGAAACCGGATCCAGAATATGCAAGGGAACATCTACATGTTGATGGAATGGACACAGACAGTTTCCTCACTGTATTCGGCATTTATGTTATTGAACCACAGATTTTCGAGTTTCTTGAACAGAATATTGAACATAATTTCCGTGAGCGCGGTGAGTTTCAGCTCACATCATGTTTAGATGAATTAAGAAAGGCTGGCGGATTTTCGGGTTATGTTGTCAAGGGACATCGTTATGATATTGGACTTCCTGAAGAATATCGAGATACTGTAATCAACTTTAGAAATGCATAAGTTACAATACAACTATCCCGATTCTGCTACATGTTTAACCACAACTATCGTCAAGTCATCATATTGTTCTTCTTCCTGTACAAAGTCTTGCACATCATCAACGATTCGTTGAATCATCTCATCTGCAGTACAATCATTGGGTATATCAGCAAGTAAATTGGTCAGCCGTTCTGTTCCGTACATATCATGGTTAGCGTTGAGTGCTTCTATCAGACCGTCTGAATGGAAGATAAGGAAATCTCCTTCTCCAATATCAAAAGTAACTGATTCATATTGTACATTTTGCATACTACCGAGTGGAAGATCGCTATTTTCTATTTCAATTATTTCCGTTCCCCTTTTCAAGATTGGATACGGTTGTCCACCATTGGCGTAATCTATTTTCTTCTCAGTCTCATTTAGGACTGCTAAGTTGAGTGCGATAAAACTGGGTCCATACATACGAGGTGCTAATCCTGCATTGAGGTCACTCAGAATAACATCTGCATTTGACTTGAATCTTGCTACTTCATGTAACATACCATTTGTCAGCACTGCATTCATTGCACCACGTATACCTTTACCTGCTGCGTCCGCAACAGCAATCGCAGTTTGTCCATTTTCAACAGTCAAATAATCGAAAAAATCTCCACCAACTTGTGTTGCGGGTATAGACATACCTGCAATATCAAATGTAGGTAAATGCGGTGGTTCAGTCGGCAATAGTCCCATCTGAATATTCTGTGCTTCATTTAATTCTGTTCGGATTCGTACCATCTCTGCTTCTTCTTTTTCTTGCATTTCCAAACGTAACTGTGCAGTTTGTCTACGGTTCACTATCAGTCTGAATAGCAAAGAACCGACTGCAGCCACAAATATAATCGTAGGAAGAAACTTTCGCCAACGACTCCATATCGGTTGATCTATTGTAAAGTTTAGCACAGCAGGTTGCTGTGTATAGGGCCATCCTTCACGAAATGCTTTTATCAAAAAGGTATAATTACCTGACTTAAGCCCTTCAAAATGAATTTCGGGTAAACTCTTGGATGTTCCGATTTCATCAGAAGTGTAATCTTGGGATGTTCTTTCACCCTTTTGAGGGTTTATATTAATTCGTTTTACATTTGACGTAATTGTATGCTCTGTCCAATCGTCAGTACCAAGTAATCTAAATCTATAATTCACATTGTCCCTAAGAGGGTTGATCCCTTGATAACTGATTGTAATACCTTTGATTCGTGCTGGCAAAAGCTCCTCAATCTCAGTAAATGTACGCATACTGGATTCTAAATTAAATGGTTCTGTAAAGGTTTTACCTGCATCAACAGAGACGATGCGACATAACGGAAGTGCCCCCAAACTTGCCCTATATTGAGTAGCACCACCTTCTGTGCCAAACCATATATCTTTTCCTGTTGTTGAATGTATGCTTGAAACGTTGTTGTGGATAAGTCCATCTTTTGTAGTTATAGATTGAAATGAGTTGCCATCGTATCGTACTACTCCACCACCCCATGTAGCAAACCATACGTTCCCCCAATGGTCTTCATGTACATCTCGTATATCATCAACAAGGAATCCATCCGCTATTGTAAATCTAATTACTTCTGTCCCTGTGTATTGTATTACCCCCTGAGATGTTGCTAACCAAAGATCACCGTTGTTAGATGTAATTGCTGCTTTTATCTTATTGAGGGTAATAGAAACAGAATTTATTAATTCTGTCCCCCTATATGTTTTTATTCCATCTTGAAAAACAAAAGTCATCGTATCTGATTGTTGTTGATTCGATGATGAATTTGCCATAGAATGAAGTGGGATACCGCTGGCTGCTCCTGGAAGTTCTGTTAGGGTATTATCAAGGTTAGGATTTTCCCAATACATTAACTGTCCACTGATAGAATTATAGAACCATTTGACAGTTTTGGCATCCATATCACCTATTATTGGAACAACTGAACGAAGTGGTAATACCACGGAATGGATTTCACCCCCAACAATATTTCCACTGATGCGAAAATTTGAGAAACGTTTTACTTGTCCTTTCTCAAAAAAACACCACAGTCGGTTTCCACTGTCTACGTAAAGTTTGGAGGCTGCATCTATTGGAGATGGTAATGAAACCGTGGATTCAAAACCGTAAAAGCGAAAAATACCCTCTGACGAAAAACTATACAATCCATTACTTCTCGGTAAGAACATCCATCCACCTAATATAATCCAAGGATTGGATTTAGATGATAGATACGCTTCAGAATCATTATAGATATCCTCCCCTCCAGGACCCACTGATGTGCCTACCTGTACGGAGATTTTCTCAAAAACACCATTCCTGTAACAAAATAACCTGTAATGTGTATATGAATCCTCATGTTTTATAGGTTTATCAATGAACCAGACACTACCATCAACATCAAATATCTTATTGATTTCGATCCGATTTTCCGTTCGTTGGTTATTCCGAATGGTACTTTCTTCTTCATTAGTATTGGTAAAGGAATATTGGTTAAGTAAGTCATCAATTTGATCGTATTGTGCTAAACCACCAGGAATGCTAAACCAGAGAGTACCAGTGCTATCGGAATCTATCATTCTGACACTATTACTACCAATTCTTTCACGTGTTGTATGATTAACAATTATAGGTTGTGGTTCATAAGATGTCACACCGTTGTCGTGTCCAAACCAGATTTTCCCATCCAATGATTCAAATATAGTTAAAATGTTATCACTACCAAGTCCATTATCAACGCCATACATTCTTGGTGCAACTTCTGGAGAATCAATTAAGGGTGATTCTAAGTCAAAAGTATCTCCAAGTTTTTTTTCAAGTAACTTGCTGTCATAAACATGGGCACCCATTTCACTTGAAAACCAAAGCTTTTTCCACGCATCTTCTATTTCAAAATATCCTTGTAAGTAACTATCCTGTGCTGTTCCATCTATTAGATTTCTCATACGTTGAAGTTGATTACCATCCCACCACCATAACTGTTTATTGTCGCTATACCATATTCTCCCATCCCTATCGCTTATAACCGTAACATTGCCAATTCTACCAAAATTAGGATTTTGAATAGTACTAACTTGATTGACGAATCCAGTTGTACTTTCTAATGTGTTAGTAAATTGTTTTCCATCATAACGAAGCAGCAGTGATTGTCCACCAAACCATAAATTATCTTCATGGTCCTGTATGATAACCTGTACAGATCGGTCTTTTGGTAGGTTTGGTATATTATCCAAACGATTTAAGTTATTGATTTGCCAGATTTTCGGATCACTTGTAAAACTCATGATTAGTGCACCTTGTGCATCACTACCACCGACCCAATAAGTGCCATCTCCACTTTGAAATATGACATTAATTTTTGCTACAGAGGCACCACTTATATTTAGTTGGTAGGGTATTGGAAGTTCTTGATTATTGATAGCAGAATGTTTTGTAATAGCATTATTACTTCCCACCCAAATTTCTCCGTAATTATCTACAGCAAGGCATGTGCCATTGGTCTTATAGTCAAATTCTACTCCATTGAACCGTCTAATAATACTTATTCCTTCTGCAGGATGTTTACTTAGAAACCATAGATGTCCCCACTTATCTTCTACGATTGTTTTTGTTCTCCCACGGAGATCTACAGCATCTCCAGCAAAAGGTGTAAATGTATTACCATCAAAACGACTCACGCCACCTCTATCTGAACCAAACCAAAGCACGCCTCTGCTATCCTGATAGATAACAGGCACAATTGGTCCTACCAATCCATCAGCTACGGTATAACTTTTCATCTGTTCAAAAGCATCTGCGTATTGAACTACTACAAGACAGAGACCTATGACTATGATGGAAATTATCTTATAAAAATATTGCACAATAAGTTATCCTAAATCTACTGAGTAGAAAATGTACGAATTCGTGAAATTGCCTCATCAATAACATTATCAGGATAAGTCAGAGATATTCTGTAATATCCTTCACTCCATTGACCATATCCTAATCCTGGGGTAACAACAACTCCTGCTTCTTCAAGTAATGCTGTTGCAAATGCACGGCTGGATCCATTATATTGTTCTGGTACGGGTGCCCAGATATACATCGTTGCTTTAGGTCTATCTACATCCCATCCGCTATCGGTTAATGCATCCACTACGTTATCTCTACGTTTTTGATATATTTCGTTCAATTTCGGTGTAACATCATCTGCAATTGATAATGCTTTTGCTCCAGCGAATTGTAAGGCACGGAGTGATCCATTGTCAATATTATCCTTCACCTTTTTTACTGCTTCAACAGCAGTTTGGTTACCAACAACAAAACCGAGTCTCCAACCTGTCATATTGAATGCTTTGCTCAATGAGAAGAATTCTATTGCTACCTCATCCGCTCCATCTACTTGCAGGATACTTGGCGACTGATACCCATCATACGTATTCTCACTATATGCATTGTCATGTGCGATGAGTATATTATTTTCTCTCCCAAATTCAACTGCACGTTCAAAAAAGTCAAGGTCTGCTGTTGCTGTCGTTGGGTTGTTTGGATAATTTATCCATAACACTTTAGCAAGACGTTTTACTTCCACAGGTATTAAATCAAAATCTACAAGGAAATCGTTCTCTCTTAATAGTGGTGCATAGTATGTTGTTGCACTTGAAAATACGTGTCCTATATTATAAGTAGGATATCCGGGACTCGCAGCAATACCAATATCACCAGGATTAAGTATCCCCAAAGCTAATTTGACAATGGCATCCTTGCTACCGAGCGTTGTAACTATCTGTTCATCTGATAATGATACCCCAAAACGATGTTGATAAAATTGTGCAACAGCTTCTGGAAATTCAGCAACAGGACTATCACAACCATATCGGTGCCTATCTGCATCATCAGAATCTTGTATTGAATTACACAATGTCTCTACGACTGGATCAGGAGTAGGAAAATCTGGATCTCCAATTCCCAAACTAATGACATCAACACCACGTTCTCTGGCTGCTGCCATTTTTTGGCGTATGTCTACAAAGAGATAGGGAGGAAGTTTCTGTAACCGTTCTGCAAATGTTATCAAAATAGAGTATTCTCCTAAATTTCTATAAAATTTAACAATTTTCTATATCGTTATTTAAGTTGAAGTATTGCTTGTTGAGTCTCATTAAGCTGGTTCATTACATTAGGACTGAAATGGAGTCCTTGACCACCCCAATCTGGCATATAACCAACACTGTAACAATAATACAGTGTTCTACGTGGTTTTCCTGAAACGTTGACAACAGAACCGTGTGTAAGTGCTTCAGTGAAAATAATAGCATCTCCCGCCTTTGCTGGTATAGGTGATAGCACAGGATTTTCATCAGGATGACTTCCCCATGGTTTTGGGAAATTGCTTTTATGCGCTCCAGGGATGACCGCAAAACATCCATCATCAACATCACAATCCAACATTGGAAAGACTGCTTTAGTTAGTGTAGACACCATCTCTCCATTCCTACAGTGATATTGGCACTTTGGAATAATTGGTGTTCCATGCATGTGCAAGCCTGTATACCCACCATCCCAACGGTATATTGTATAAGTGTGATTGAGACGGTAGGGTCCACCAGTTACACCAGAGACCACATCAAGCACCTCTGGGATATCAACGAGCGCACTGAAGACGGTATCGCTTTCCAATATATTAGAGATATAGAGTTCCTTGTCTGTACGTTCTGTACCAAGGCATAAGGGAGATGGGTAATCAGCAGGATTCATCTTTTCATACTCATCAAGTACAGTATTACAAGATTGAATCAATGACTGCGGGATAACATCCTTTAAGACAATAAATCCCTGTAAATCAAATAGATATTTCTGTTCTTCGGTCATACATATATCCTTATTCTTTTTTAATCACCTCATATTTTAGTATTGTCCCACCTTGTCCTGCAACCAATCCGTTATACGGGCTGCTCATGTGAATCGCAGTGAGATCCGTTTGTGTATCTGTTCTCTGAGGTCTCCAGTTTTTTCCACGATCTTGTGTGTGTAGAATGAGTCCCCCTTTTCCAACAATCCACCCCTCATCTTTAGATATAAAAAATACATCGTAAAGAAAGTTAAGTGTATTCACCTGTTGACGAGACCATGTTTGTCCACCATCATCTGTATGAAAGACGAATCCATCAACCCCAACCACCCAACCGAATTGTGGAGTAACAAAAAATACAGCATTAAACCATACATTTTGGTAATATCCATTTTTTTTCAGTTGTTGTGTCAGCGTTGAAATTTGCCAATTTTTCCCACCATCAACAGTATATAAAAGTGTACCAAAGAGTCCAACAATCCATCCTTCTTTCTTTGTAGTAAAATGGATGTCAAATAAGTTCATAGTTACGCCACTATTCTGGCGTGCCCATGTCAATCCAGCATCAGAAGTGTGAACAATTTCACCAGCACTACCGACACACCAACCGGTTTCTTCATCAATGAAGTGAACAGCCAGAAGGTCTTGTGTGGTATTTGATTTCTGTGGCAACCAGACTGCTCCTCCGTTTGTTGTATGCAGAATCACACCTGCTTCTGCCACTGACCATCCTTTCTTTGGAGTCACAAAATGAGTGCCACCGAAGCATTCTGCTGTCCGACTATCTTGTTGATTCCAGTTATTTCCACCATCCTGCGTTTGCAGAATTGTCCCTCTGTCTCCAACAACGGTACCATGATTGTTTGATGTAATACAAATATCAAAGAGTAGGTGTGTTGGATTTGATTGCGCTTCCCAAGTTATACCCCCGTTACGTGTATGTAGAATTGTGCCGTTTTCTCCAACCGCCCAACCTACTTTATTTGTAACAAAGTCTACACCTAATAAGACACCATCAGCACTGTTATGAAAACGAGGACCGCCGCGTTGATGTTTCCAAACACTTGTTCCATCTTTTTTTAGTCCAGATGTGGTCCGAAGAATAACTCCCAAATCTCCAACAATCCAACCGTGTTGATTGTCAGTAAAATCTATATCATAGAGTGTAAATGTATGTAAGGGTTCTTTACCGAGGTATTCTGGTTGTCCATAGTCCTCTTTGTGTCGTTTGTTGCTTCCATCAGTGACATATTTCCAAGTCTTACCACCATCATTTGTTACATATAGGCTTCGTTTATCACCAACAACCCAACCAGACATTTTATTTAGGAAATGTATACCAAACAACGAAGAACTTGTTGAAAATTGTTCCTGCCAAGTTTGTCCACCGTCTTTCGTATTGTAAATATAGCCTGAATTTACACTATTATCAGGTGTGCTATTGGTAATAACCCATCCATTGTCATTATCAATAAAGGAGATGTCCTTTAATGATTGTTTATCAAATACACTTCCAACACCATTAAACGACTTGCCACCATCTACAGTTAATAGCAGTGTACTCCAGTCTCCCACAATCCAACCAATTTGCCCACTTAAATATAGACTATTCAGATCATTCTTTGTACCTGTTTCAATCTGTTGCCAAGTGTTCCCACCATCTGTCGTGTGAATAACAATCCCACCATCTCCTACACACCACCCATCAGATTCATTGCGAAAAAACACTTTATGTAATGGCTTTCCGTATATACCACTGTTTTGTTTTGTCCAATTCTTTCCACCATCTTCTGTATGTAGGATTATACTTTCAGCTCCATCAGTATATTCAGGATCGTTTACATCTGTTGAATTCAATGAATGAATTGGTTCTAAACCAACTGAATTACCAACTGCCCACCCATGAGTTACAGATATAAAATGGACATCATTTAGACGTGCACTCCAATCCCCTTCTAATACTGTTTTCCATATACCTATATTCTTTATTCTTGAATCGGAACAACCGAAACAAACAAATACAATATATAGAAAGAAGGAGAATTGTAATAGAAATAGTTTCTTAATATGCCTATTGTTTATCACCAAAAAGAACTTCGCTAACATCGTGTAATCCTCTTGGTGCATTCACCACCCACCTTGCAGCTCTAATAGCACCTTTTGCAAATGCCTCAGGACTATGGGCACGATGTACCACGCTTAGCTGCTCACCTTCTGTTGCGAACATTACAGTGTGGTCACCAGCGATGTCACCTCCACGAATCGCATGTATTCCAATCTGTTTCTTTGGACGTGCACCAACAATTCCGTGCCGTCCATATACACCCACTTCATCAAGATCGCGATCCAACGCAGCTGCGACGGTTTCAGCGAGTCTAAGGGCAGTACCACTCGGAGAATCTGCTTTATGGTTGTGATGTGCTTCTATAACTTCAATATCGTAGTCGTCACCGAGAGATTTTGCAATTAATTCAAGTGCTTGTATCATGACATTAACTCCAAGACTCATGTTAGGAGCCATGACACATTTTATCTTTGATGCAAGTTCCTTCACTTCGGATAATTCTTCATTACTAAAACCGGTGGTGGCAAGTACCATTGCCTTATCTGCCTCAACCACTTGTCGTAAATGACTTAACGATGCATTAGGTGTAGAGAATTCAATGACAACATCTGCCTCTTTAATAACAGTTTTGAGGTCACTTGTAATTATTATGCCAAGTTCTCCTATACCCGCAACAACACCGATATCGCTTCCTATTTCAGGATGTGATGGATACTCTATTGCCCCAACGAGTTGCATATCGTCTTGTTGAGCAATACCTCGTGCAATTAGTCTGCCCATACGACCACATGCCCCATTGACTATCACTTGAATCATTTTGTATATCCTTAATGTTTCTTAAGTTTATTTTATCATTCATGTATCATATTAAATTATTTGTCAATCAATAATTCAGTATAACACATTAATTGAAAAAATCGCACAAAAATACAAATTAATGCAATGACTCTTTGGATAAAGAAAATATTGCGTCCCGTACTATCTACACAATAGTTAATATAAAAAATGTAGGAACTCAATTGATTCCAACTTTTACTTTTTCAATACAGATGAATTCACCTGTTCACCTGCGTGATAGGAACTTCGAACCAATGGACCTGATTCTACATGATGAAATCCCATTTCAATCCCAATCTCTTTGAGTTCATCAAATTCTTCTGGAGTATAGTAACGCTGTATTGGAAGGTGACGCTTGGATGGAGATAAATATTGTCCGATAGTAAGAATATCGCATTCAGAATCACGAATATCCTGCATCGTTTCTAATAATTCTATGATTGTCTCACCTAACCCAACCATTAGTCCTGACTTTGTGATTATTTCAGGATTCAAATTCTTACTGGTTTTCAACAATGTAAGTGACTGCTGATAATCAGCATAAGGACGGGAACGACGGTAAAGACGTTTTACTGTTTCAGTATTATGATTTAGCACTTCAGGTTCTGCATTAACGATAACTTCAAGGGCATCCCAATTTCCCTCTAAATCTGGAATAAGCACCTCAACTGAACAACTTGGACGTTGCTTTCGTGCTTCTTTGATGCATTCTGCAAATATACTTGCGCCACCGTCTGGAAGATCATCACGGTTAACTGAAGTTATTACAACATGGTTTAACTTCAGGTGTGCAACTGCTTCTCCAAGTCTTCGTGGTTCATCAGAATCCACAATTCCACCCGGTTTGCCTTTCTTCACCGCACAGAACATACACCTACGTGTACATACATCACCGAGTATCATAAATGTTGCAGTTCGACTGTTCCAGCATTCACCGATATTAGGGCACTTTGCTTCTTCACATACCGTGTGAAGTTTAAGATCTCGCATAAGTGATTTGAGTTCAGCATAGTTACCACCACCGGGTATACGCGCCTTTATCCAAGGGGGATGTTTGCGGACAATAGTATTGTGGTTTACTAAGGGAAGGGAATTTGTCATAACGTTCTTTAATGGAAAGTATTTAATGGCGGGAGAGGGTGGGAATCGAACCCACCTATCCACTTGCATGGACAAGCCGGTTTTGAAGACCGGTAGAGCCACCAGACCCTATCCTCCCCCAAATTTAGATTAAGAAATGAAATAATTATATACTTTACAGACTACTTCTGTCTTGATGACAATCTGCGGACATTCCCATCTCGAACTGTAACATTTTGACTGTCACAATATTCAAGAAAAGGTACAGCATATTTACGTGATGTTTGTGCAAGTTCTCGAAATTCCCCAACCGTTATTGTATCATTTTCATGTAGATATTTTGTCAATGTGTCTTTTATTTTTTCGTATACATCACGATGAATAAAGAAGTTATCCGATGTCTTAATAAACTGTCCAAGATTTAATAGTGCATAAAACGTAGATTCTAACACTTGAGGCGTATATTCTGGAAGTAATGTATTTAGTTCATTAAATCCGGGGGTATTAATACCAGCATTGATAAACAGTGCTTCCAAAGTTTCCTTAGCAGTGGATTCTTCCTCAGAAAATTTGATTTCATGTGATGCTAACCTTAGCAGATTTCCATCTTTTACTAATTGCTTTGATTTAATCAATTGTTCCGTAAGTTTTTCAAAGCCAACTTCATCCACACCAATTTCACGACTGATTTGTGATGCATTTTGACCTGCAAGTAATGGTTGTTTTTCATGAAAGTTCGCCAAAGTAGACAGCAGTTTATCAATAATAACATTTGTCCGTGCAGCATCAGAAACGAGCGGAGTTCTGCCTGATTTGTCCCAACGGATAATCTTTTCTTCCGTCTCTAAAGTATTCAATATGTTTTTGACTTCTGCTTGTGAATATGGCATATAGTAATAAAGGTACGACTCTTCCACACAGAGGGTAGGACTGTTTTCTAAAACTGCATTGACGACTTGCGAATCATCTGCTTCTTCCCATTGTGCCAAAGTTGAGATAGTTTCTTGTGTGAAACGTTTGTGTTTTGGTGCAAACGGATTGATAACTTCTCCGCCACCCACAGTATGTTGTGCAGAAAAATCACGTAAGATGATACGATCACCCCGAAACGTCAAAATCGGTTGTTCCAATCTTAACTGCACTTGGACACTGTCGCCTGGGAGAATTGCTTCATCAACCAGTAGGATTAACCGACAAAATAATTCACGCGTCCCCAGATATGCACGAAAACGACCCCAATGTTCAAGCATTCTTGGAAATGAAGATAGCACTTGTAGCGATACATCTATATTGTCAGTAACGCTTGAAAACTCAATAGGACATAACACATCACCACGTTGAATGTTCTGAGCAGTTGTCCCAGATAAATTTAGTGCAGTCCTTTGACCAGCTTGGGCAACATGAGCAGGTTCGTTATGTACCTGAATACCACGCACCCTCACAACATCACCTTGTGGAAGAAGAACCATGCGTTGGTCCCTATTTACAACACCTCCGATAAGCGTTCCAGTTACCACAACTCCGAATCCCTGAACAGTGAATACACGATCAATATACAATCTTGGTATTCCATCATGTTCCTGAGCCTCCGTAGCCAGGTCTACTTGTTCAACAATCATCCGTTTTAAGGTGTCAATGCCATCACCAGTAATTGAGGATACACTGACTGATGGTATTCCTTCAAGCGATGTCCCAACAAGCATCTCTTGAGTCATTTCCGTTGCTTCTTCCAGTTCTTCACGGCTTGCTAAATCCGATTTCGTCATGACAAGAATGCCATTTGAGATGTTAAGTAAATCTAAAATTGCTAAATGTTCAAGCGTTTGTTCCTGAACACCCTCTTTTGCATCAACTACAAAAAGAACTATATCCATCCCATAAGCACCAGACAACATGTTCCGAATGAATTTCTCGTGTCCAGGTACATCCACAATTCCTGCACGTGTATTATCAGGAAGGTCAAAATACGCGAACCCCAATTCAATTGATAAACCACGTTCTCTTTCTTCTTTTAGTCGGTCAGTCTCAATACCTGTGAGTGTGCCAACCAATGCTGTTTTGCCGTGGTCTACGTGTCCAGCAGTACCGATGATGAGGTGTCGACTATCTTGATGCATCAATTTGATCCATTTTCTGTGTGGATAAGCTTTCCTATTCGGCTGTACCGTATATTGCCAAACATCTTCCACACCTCCCAAAATTTTGCATTTGAATCTTTGAATGACCAGTACACCATGAAAGCCTGTCCCTTAATTCTATCAATTTTGACCGGTCCCCAGGTTCGGCTATCACTGCTATGATCTCGGTTGTCTCCCATAGCAAAAACATGTCCTTTTGGAACAGTAAAAGGGTTTCCTTCAGGGAAACTGCGTTTAAATTGATTTTCAATCATGGTGTAATCCTTGTATAAGTCATTCTTTTTCATATAATCCTCGGTTTTCCTGAATGGAGGAAAATCATTCCGTCTTATATAACGTCCCTCTTCATATTTTGTAAAACTACTATCGTCAACAGCTTCTCCATTGACATATAGTGTTTTACCTTCAGTATATACTGAATCTCCTTCCACTGCTACGATACGTTTAATAAAATTACGGTCAGTTTCATGTGGTGGAATAAATACGAAAACATCACCCCGTGCTGGTTTATGAAAATCAAAGACCCGAATATCCGTACCTGGAATTTTGAATCCATAAATAAACTTACATACCAAGATTCTGTCACCGATTAAGAGTGTGTCCTCCATTGAACCAGATGGAATTTTGAATGCCTCAACAACGAACGGTCGTATAAACCCAAAAACAAGGATGAGTGCAACAGCAATTACTTGAGTATATTCCCATACAACCGTTTTACGTATCCTTTGCCAAAATGATAATTCATTTTCAGTAGTCATTATGTGTTAACACCGCTTCAATGGCGGAACCCTTTCTTCATTGATTTGTACTTTTATTGATTTCATCTATGATATTCAATATTAGCGTATAATTTTACCAATTCTATCAAATCGTATGTTTGTTACTATATTCCACACTTTCCATATATTCTCTGGTTGGGGTTCTGATGACCATAAGACCATAAATGCTTGTCCTTTAATATCCTTCACATCAACAGGTCCCCATGTTCTGCTATCACTACTCAGATCTCGGTTATCACCCATTGCAAATACTTTCCCTTTAGGAACAATATAAGGTTTTCCTTCAGGAAACTTATTTCTGAATTCCTTATCTGTCAATGTCCAATCACTGTAAATATTGTCAGAAGGTAGGTATTCAGGTTGACGGAATGGTGGAAAGTTCTGTCTAAATTGATTATTCGGTAAGTGTTTAGTATACTTTTCATCAACTCTTAGTCCATTTACATAGAGTGATTTACCTTTTGTAAAGACGGTATCACCTTCAACTGCCACAACTCGTTTGATGAAGTGGTGGTTTCTCTGATGTGGTGGGATGAAAACAAACACATCTCCGCGTGCAGGTTTGTGGAAATCAAATACCCTCATATCTGTTCCGGGTAATTTAAAACCGTACATACACTTACTAACCAAGACCCTATCACCGATAAGGAGTGTATCTTCCATTGAACTAGAAGGAATATGATAGGCATCAACAATAAATGGACGGAAGAAACCAAATACGAAAATCAATGTGAAGATTATGCCTTTGAATTGAGATAATCTGAAGAAAATTTGTTTGGTATTTTGTCTATGAATTAGATTTTTACTTATCACGATAGAATTCCTATAGCCGAAAAACTTACATTTTAGTTGAAAATATTCTATACTTTTAAATACTGCTACTCATCAGTTGCTAACATTGCTGTGAAAGCCTCTTGTGGGACATCAACACTTCCGATCTGTTTAAGTCGTTTCTTTCCTTCCTTCTGTCTTTCCAACAATTTACGTTTACGGGTTATATCCCCGCCATAACATTTTGCGGTTACATTTTTCCGAAGTGCTCTCACTGACTCACGTGCAACAATCTTATTTCCTATTGCTGCTTGAATTGGAATCTCAAACATCTGTCTTGGTATCAATTCTTTCAATTTATTCACCAAACTCTTACCACGTGTTTCAGCCATCTCACGTGGAAGTATGGTAGAAAGTGCATCTACAGGTTTTCCCATAAGTAGTACATCTAATTTTACAAGGTTCTCTGTCTTGTATTCTCCAATATCGTATTCAAGCGATGCGTATCCACGGGTGAGTGATTTCAATTTTGGATAAAAGTCAACCAACATTTCACTCAACGGTAGTTCATAAAGGAGTTGTACACGACTTACATCCAACTGATTCATTCGCTTATATACACCCCGACGTTTCTGACAAAGTTCCATTGCATTACCAATATATTCGCGTGGAACAATTATATCAATATTGACATACGGTTCATCAATGTGTTCGATATGTTGGACTTCAGGTAGATATGCGGGATTGTCAACGAATACATTTTCTCCAGATTTTAGATACACCTGATACTTGACACTGGGAGCAGTACGGACAAGCGAAAGTTCAAATTCCCGTTCAAGCCGTTCATGGATTATCTCCATATGCAATAAACCTAAAAAGCCACAACGAAACCCAAAACCGAGGGCAACAGAGGTCTCAGGTTCAAAGGTAAAAGAGGCATCATTTAAACGCAGTTTATCAAGTGCCTCACGCAGAGCATTGAATTGGTTTGTATCGGAAGGATATAATCCACTGAAAACAAGCGGTTTTATTTCTTGGTAGCCAGGGAGAGGAGTTTCAGTTGGATGTAAATGATGTGTTATGGTATCGCCAATTTTTGCGTTATCAATATCCCGAATACCTGCTATGAGATATCCTACTGCACCGGTTTTGAGTTCTGTTGTCGGTTGCATCTTAGGGGTAAATATTCCAACTTCTTCAACTTCATAAGTCCGTTTTGTCTGCATCAACTGTATTTTGTCACCTGGTGCTACATTTCCGTCAAATATCCGAGTGTACATAATCACACCCCGATAATTGTTGTAGACAGAATCCAATACAAGTGCTTTTAATGGTGCTGCAGCATCACCTTTGGGTGCAGGGACACGGTTGACAATTGCTTCTAATATTGCGGGAATACCTGTCCCCGCTTTTGCACTTACTAACAAAGCATCTTCTGCTGGGATACCGACTACCTCTTCAATTTGTCGTTTAACTTCTTCTGGTTGGGCGGCAGGAAGATCAATTTTGTTAATCACTGGGATTATTTCAAGGTTGTTTTCAATGGCAAGATATGCGTTTGCCAATGTCTGTGCTTCAACACCTTGGGCAGCATCAACAATTAAGATTGCACCTTCACACGCAGCCAGACTGCGAGAAACTTCATAGGTGAAATCCACATGTCCTGGTGTATCAATCAAATTTAGTTCATATAGTTTTTCATCAGCACGGTAATGGAGTTTTACAGCGGTCGCTTTAATAGTGATACCACGTTCGCGTTCAAGGTCCATTAAATCAAGCACCTGTTCCCGCATCTCTCTTTCGGCAAGAGTGTTTGTCCACTCTAAGAGTCTATCACTTAATGTGCTTTTACCGTGGTCAATATGTCCTAAAATACAAAAATTCCGTATGTGATGAAGTTGATTTGACATGATGTAATAGTATACAATAATTTCGTCAAGTTTTCCATAAAAAGATTGTACGATCTAAGGCATTAATCTGCTTAATCAAACCAACCTAATACACATCGTAGGGGTGGATCTCACCACCCATCTTGTTAGTAATTATCTATCATTAGTGAACGGATTATTGTTTCCTTGATTGCCATTTCTTTTTTGTCAACGTTGTCAACATGGTAGACCTGACATCTACTCATGGATAATCAAGTAATACCAATTCTAATAAATAAAACGACATTTTGAGACTTTAATAAAGCCAAATATAAGAGGCGCAATGAATTGCGCGACTACGAACGCGTTTTTTGTTAATGAGAAGTTATTATTTCGAAATGGTATAACATCAATTTTGCATCCTCTTCATAGGACTAATTCCGAAGGGAATACTGTCAAGGACTGTGCTGCCCCGTTTGTTATATGGAATGTATCCTCCAATCGCACACCACCAGTTCCAGGGATAGATAACACCGGGTGTCCGACAGTAACAGTCATTCCATCTGAAATTTGAATACCAGAATCCCCTGGATGTATTGTTGGAGCAGGTGTTTCCTCAAAACTGAGTCCAATGCTATGACTAATACCCGCAATGTAGAAATCTCCGTAACCATTTTCAATGAAAACTTGCTTTGCCACAGCATCAATTTCCCGCATCTTTGTCCCTGGTTTTAAGGCTTCAATCCCTGCTGCTTGGGCACTTTTGTAAGTTTCAAACATATTGAACTGTTTTACCGTCGGATCACCAATAACGAATGTTCTACAAAGATTCGCGCAATAACCTTTGTAACGAGGCACCAAATCAATAACAACGAGGTCACCTGTCTCAATTACTTTGTCAGATGCTGTTCCGTGTAACCATCCAGAACGGATTCCCGAATTCACGAATACAGGTGTAGCAACCCCATGTCCCCCTGATTTTCGCATTGCATATTCTATCTCTGCTGCAACTTCATTTTCAGTGATACCAGCTTTGAGTGTTTTTACTGCTGTCTCCATTCCAATGACAGCAATTTCTGCAGCACGCTGCATGAGTGCTATCTCAGAGGCATCCTTCACCATACGTAGTTCATCCATTACAGAAGCAATATCTACAACATTAACCATAGGATTAGCTCTTTGAAACATATTCAACAGAAAAGCAGGTGTTGAAAACCACATCTGCACACCGATTGTCAATTTCTCTTTCTTACCAATCATTTGTCGCATAACCTGAACTACATCTTTTATTTGTTGTCCAACTGACCCGAAAATACGGACATCTTCAACACCTAATGATTCTCTGACTTCTTCTTCCTCTCCAGAAAACGTTACAACAATTGGCTGACCTTCTGCAGGAATAATTGCCCTCGGTTGATAACGATCTTCTCCAAAAAAATAAATGTAATCATCATGCGTCAGAATAAGATATGCATCTATGTTTTGTTGTTTCATTCTCTGCTGTGCTTTTTGGATTCGTTCTAAATTTAGCAAGGTAATCTCCTATTATGTATAAATTATGAGAATATGATAATTATTTGTGACTGATTAAAAAACTTTATTACGATATGACAAACAATTTCCTAATAATAGTTTATTAAAAATGAAATGTTTTCTTATAGTAAATGTGTGTTTCTGATCAAGAATTTAAAATCAACAGAATGAATATTAGTTAGAATTCTGCGTAGACATAAAAAATGCGGAAGACACAGAAAAACACTATCTTGTCCACACACTAACATTTGATAATCACATAAAACTGTAGTTTCCTATGTGATTATGGATTTTCTGTGCATTCCGCGAATCTAATAGAAAGCAGGCTAATTTCTTTACACACCATTGCAGTGGGAAACTAAAAATATTAGCCTTACAATGTTTTTACTTTAATATTCCGAAACCAAAGTTTTCCGCCATGGTCTTGTAGACCGATATGACCCTTACGCGGAAAATCCTTGAGAGCAGTACCAAATTTATTTCTGCTTCCATCAGGATTCTTGTGCGGTGTGTCCCAATCATCTAAATCTGCGCGAACAATTTCTTCACCATTCATTTCTACAACAAGTATGCTATCATCACAGGTTATAATCATCTCATTCCATTCACCTGCAGGTTTACATACATTTCGTGTAGGTTCTTTTGCATCGTAGAAAGCACCACAACAGTGTTTTGTAGCAGGTTCTTTTCCATGTGTATCCAAAATCTGAATCTCTATTCCAGTCTGCACGGGTCGTTGTAAATCTGCCCACCGAATAAAGACACCGCTATTTACTTTCGGTTCACTCATATACTCTAACGATAAAATAAAGTTGTCAAATTGTTCTTCTGAATAGAGCATCTGACCCCCTTTAACTGTGCAGAGAATAGCTCCATCATCAACAACCCATCCCTCATCATTGCCTGTGGCTCCCCAACCTTTTAATGTTTCACCATCAAATAGGGATTTCCAACCATTATTCTGTTCTGTTGCCATTATATTTCCTCTCTCAAATTGTAGTTTATGTTTGAGTTAGTTTAATACGATAATTCACATTTACGGAATGAACTATAATTCAATCTATTGCAAACTATTGATAATATGTCTTCCCACATCAAGGTTATATTCATAATCAGAAGCCAACCATGGGTTATTATACCCAATAATTGGCACATAACTTTCGTGACGCGAACCGTGTGAACGAACCGAAACAGGTTCAGAAGCCACATCTAACACACCAAAAACAGTGTTTTTGTCCGCCAATAAAAATATATCACCAATTCTATCAGGATGAAGTTGGAAAAGACGTGCTGCATCTTCTGCAGCATATACCTCCTCTATACCCTCCGTAGATAAAAGATTCTCAATAGCAGATTCAAGGTCCTCTCTCTTGTCAAGAAAGACATACGCAGCACCTCCTAAATTGCCGTGGTGCTCCACATATTTATCTTTTATAATAGGTATGGAATTTGCAGATACACCGTGTTGAGATAATACTCGTCCTGGGTCAAGGGCAAGTGATTTATCCAACATACCGTGGTCTGCAGTGATATATATCTCACGTTCAGGATCATCATCTACAATCCCACCAATTATTCGGTCAAGTTCCGCCATGTGTTCTTGAGATAATTCAGCATCAGGTGCATACTTGTGTTGCACCCAATCCGTTGTAGAACAATAAACGATCTCCGGATCATACTTCCTTAAAGTCCAACGAACTGCCTCGAGTAACCAGAAGTTTATCTCTATAGAATAGATAGGTTGTACACCCCCGACTGCATCAATAAATTCAGGCGGAGGATCTTCTGCTGCAACTGCAATATCAGTGCTACTTTCTAACATTCGTAACAATTTTTTCTTAGTCACGAATAAGGCAGTTTTATTAGCAAACTTTGAACTCTTTGCCACATCAAATAGTGTTGGAGTAAGGAGAAATCTGTCATCCTCTATATACTGTCCCCGCCCAGTTTTCCTATCAACAAAGTAATTTGAGGTAATGCCGTGCACTACAGGGAACGTGCCAGTTGCAATACTGACGTTATTCACATTTGTTACTGAAGGTATGATAGCATTTCCATGCTGATAAAATCCAGATTTTGCCAGCTTACGAATATTAGGGATTTCACTTGCAGTAAGGTAATCGTGTCCCCCAGCATCAATACAGAGGATAAGTATTTTGCGTCTTTTCACATTATTAGACTTATGGTAATTAGATTCCTTTGATTCTTAATATCTTAAATGAATGATAAAAAACTCCATCCAACAGTTTTCAAATATCCGAAGTCGTACAACACTCCTCCATTATGTAGAATTTCGCTTGCCACGTCAAGCATAATTTCATAGAGTTAAATCACTCTGTTACCACTATTCCAGTTTTGACAACTCAGGTCTTAGTATGATATAATAATTTCCTAAAAAACGCCACATTTACAAATAAAAAGGTTACAACTCAAAATAACTAATGCAGATCACTGGACGAAGAAAACTGGATAAATTTGCAAAAAAACATTCAACTGCAAGACAAAGACTTCAACAATGGTATGAGTTGATGGAAGAAAGCACCTTCAAATCTATCACTGATTTGCGTAATACATTTCCACAAGCAGATCCGGTTCCAGGAAGGACAGGAAAGTTTTCTCATCAAGGAGAACGAACAACTTTGACTGTTTTTAACATTGGTAGGAATGTACGCCTTATAGCATTCATTAATTACAAAAATCAGCAAGTCTCTATTATGCACGTACTCACGCACGAAGAATATGATAGAGGTAACTGGAAGAGGTAAATTATGTTGATGGAAACACAATCTACGTTCAATACAACATCAATGCTAAAGGATATAAGATATGATCCCGTGTTATCCGGGGTGATTCCCAATAGTTCTCAATTGTTCACAATTTCTGAACCGGTAGATATTCACCGTACCACCCGAGTTGTATCTATAACATATCCTGATAGTGCTTATCAATGGTTAGAAGAGGTGTTGGACGGATTAATCGATTTTGGAAACCGACACGGACATTATGGTATCATCAATTTGACAGAAGACGAGTATGAGTGGCTTGATCTCGTCCTTGAAGAATTAATCTATTCTGTTGGTAACAACAAGAATCATCTGTTGGCTCCGTTAATGGAATTGGTTATTCGCCTAATTAACGACTACGAAGAAACTTATGTTCCAAAACTGACAGAACAATTCGCAAAGTTGGCAGAGGAAGAAGTAATTAAAACAGAAACAGAAGATGAAATCGCTGCGTATGCCTTTCTTGCTATCGGTTATCTTCTTTGGCAAGGTAATAAAAAGGAAAAGTCTCTATCTTCTTATTGCATCGCAACTGAATTGAAACCTACATGTTGGGAAGCTTTCTACAATCTAGGCACTGCGAAAGGGAAACTTGGTCAATCTGAAAAGGCAATTGTTCTCTTTGATGAAGCGATCAAGTTAAATCCTGATTCTGGACAATTATATCTTAATCGCGGGGCTGCGAAGGGTAATTGTGGACAATATAAGGCTGCAATTGCTGACCTTGATAAAGCAATTGAGTTGGATCCAAATAATGTTAACGCTCATAACAATAGAGGGCGTGCAAAGTGTCAACTCGGTAAATACCGAGAAGCAATTACTGATTTTGATAATGCGATTATAAATGGACATAGTTCTGCTGAAGTTTATTACCTTCGCGCGCTTGCCAAAACTTTACTCGGTAAGCATGATATAGCGATACCTGATTATGACAAAGTAATTGAGTTAAAACCGGATTGTGTTGAAGCATACAATTACAGAGGCATTTCAAAACAAGAACTTCAAAAGTACAAAGATGCCCTCGTAGATTTTGGAAATGCCATACGCATAAATCCAGATTACCCTCATGTCTATAATAGTAGAGCAAATTTAAGGGGTTTACTTGGTCAATTTGATGATGCTCTTGTAGATTCCACTGACGCAATTCGTCTAAAGCCTGATTACGCTGAAGCTTATGCACACCGAGGAATGGCAAATATAGAATTAAAACGTATTGATGAAGCAATATCGGACTTCCATACTGCCTTGAAATTAGCAAACCAACAGAAGAATAACAATCTCAAAAAATTTGTTGAACAGCAAATTCAAAAACTTAACAATCCATCACCCCAAGATCGCGAAAACTAAAGAGGAAATATGAATAGAAAAACTGACAAACCAAATGTTCTTTTTATAATGTCTGATCAACATCGGTACGATTATGTGGAAACACATGAAAATGCACCTGATGCACTCAACACACCTAATATGCGTAGATTAGCAGAAATGGGAGTGAATTTTCCGATCTGTACTGTCAATGCCCCTGTCTGTGCTCCGTCTCGGATCGGTTTAGCATCAGGCATACAACCATCGCGCTTGGGTTCTTTGAGTAATGGAAGTTTTCTGCCATCCACCATACCTACATATTATCAGCAACTACGGGATCACGGTTACCGTGTAGGTTGTGTAGGCAAATTGGATCTCGCAAAACCGATTGGCTATAATGGCAGATATGGCGATAGACCTCGTGCGTACAGTTGGGGATTCACACATCCAGAAGAATGTGAAGGAAAGATGCATGCGGGGAGATCTCCAACGCCAATTGGACCTTATACAAACTATCTTCATGAAAAAGGGCTATTAGAGAAATTCCATAGAGATTACCGTAATAGAAGTTCATCAGGGGGATGGATAAAGAACGGATCGTATGATTCAGTACTACCAACAGAGGATTTTGAGGACTCATATATTGGTAGGCGCGCGACCGAATTTATTGAAAATATACCTGATGACTTCCCATGGCACATGTTTGTCAGTTTTGTTGGACCACACGATCCGTTCGACCCTCCCACAGAATATGGAGACAAGTATCGTGACGCTGACATGCCTGAACCTATCACAGATGACATGGAAGGAAAGCCAGAGTGGGTAAAAAAACGAAGAGTTAATCTTAGTCCTGAAGAAGTTAAAGTCACTCGACAACAGTACTGTGCTGCAACAGAACTAATTGACAATCAGATTGGCAATATGTTGTCTGCTTTGGAAGAACGCGGTATGCTTGAGAATACATATATCATCTACTCAAGCGACCACGGTGAGATGTTAGGTGATCATGGATGTTATACAAAAAGCATCGCGTATGAAGCATCACTACGTGTTCCGCTAATTGTAGCGGGTCCGGGTATTGATGGGAACCGTACGTGTAATGAATTAGTTGAACTAATCGATATAAATCCGACTATTTGTGATATGGCAGGTGTGCCTGTGTTAGATAATATAGATGGACGTTCTATCGTACCTGTGCTGCGGGGTGAAACAGAAACACATCGTTCAGAGACCGTCAGTAAACTGGTAAACTTCACTTGTATACGGACACACACCCATAAACTTATTGAAAGTAACGACGGTTTCGTTGAATTGTATAACCTTGAAGAAGATCCTGACGAATTGAATAATATCGCAGAAACTGAACAAGAACTCGTTGAGGAACTACGAAAATTAATGGAAAGTCGATACGGTCCAAGACTTGTAGAGAGGAATAAAGAATCAATAATATGGTAACAGGAGTAATTTTAGCAGGAGGAAAAAGTCGTCGGATGAGACAAAATAAAGCATTGATGCGTCTCGGAGATGATACTCTAATCGAGCATGTGCTCCAAAGAATACTCCCTGTTACTACGGAACAATTACTGATTACCAATAGTCCTGACGAATATGCTCATCTTAATATACCAATGCATAGTGATATAGTTCCAAATTGCGGTACATTAGGGGGTATATATACGGGATTGACTCATGCCAAAAATGAAGTGTCATTTTGCGTAGGTTGCGATATTCCATTTCTACAAGGAAAATTGATCTCCTATCTTGTCTCTATATTAGGTGAATACGATGCCGTAATGCCCTATACAAATAACAAAAGCACATCAAATCCTGATAAAACTCAGTTAACCCTGCAAACACTATGTGCAGTCTATTCAAAACGTTGCCTACCTATTATTGAATTGATGTTGAATGAAGATGAATTACGCGTTCACGCACTACAAGAACGGGCGAATGTTCTGTGTCTGTCTCCAGATGTCTGGAAAAATTATGATTCTGAAGGACATTCGTTTTTCAACATCAACACACCAGAGGATTATGAACAAGCACAATCTTTATATCACTCGTTATGATATTTAGTATTTTGTCATCACCTTTAGATATTCCATAATGTAGTTTCATTCCTGTCGTTATTACTATACTTCCACATTTCTTTATCTCAAATTTTCCGAGAGTATAAAAAAATTACAGAAAAATACATTTTATGCAACCTTTTGCACTTTGAATGCATCATGTTGTCATAAGGGAATTTCATAGAGGAGAAACTAATGAATAGTAACGATGTAACACTTATTGAACAAATCCTGAGTGGTGATCAAGATGCTTTCACTACTTTAGTGAGAAAATATCAAAAGCAGGTGCATGCATTCGTATGGCGTGAGTTAGGTGACTTTCATCTTGCTGAAGAAATAACACAGGATACCTTCCTAAATGTCTATCAAAAACTATATACATTAAGGGATCCAAACCGTTTTGCTGGATGGTTACATACAATTGCTAAGAATTGTTGTTATATGAATTTTAGGAAAACACATATACCAATGGAATCGCTTGAGGCATTACCTGAAGCTGAAGCAGAAAGAGTTTTCTATAGACATTATCTTGAAAATGAACGTGAGGAGTTATCCAATGAAAATCGGCATGAGGTTGTAAAAAAACTACTCAATAAATTGCCTGAGAATGAACAAACTGTCATAACGCTTCACTATCTGGGTGGGATGCCTTGTAAAGAAATAAGTGAGTTTTTGGGAACTACATTGAATACAATAAAAAGTCGACTTCATCGAGCAAGAAATCGATTGAAGGAAGAAGAATTGATGGTGCGCGAAACATTAAGCGGATTTGAATTACCAGACAATATGACGGAGGATATTATGCAGTGGATACAAATGAATGAGCCTGGTGTAGTGGCTTCAGTGGGTACACTCTCAGTCACTTCTACGAAGGCACTCTATGCAGTGGTGGGATACAAGAACATTTACAAATTACCTGCTGGTGATAATTTTTGGCAACTTGTGAATACTGACATTTTGGATCAAGAAACTACCGGTGATATACCAATTGCTGAAAATGATGGCAAACTGTATATAATCCCGTCCGATGAATTGTATGCATCAACTGACGATGGTAAAACATGGAATTCAACTGGTCCTTGTCCAAAAGGACATGTAAAGGAATTACTCGTTACAGATGACACTTTCTACTTAACACTGAATGAAGGTATTTTTCGATCCAGTGATAATGGCAAATCATGGATAAAGATGAACGATGGATTGGAAAGCACTTTGAAAGAAAAAGCTGGAATCAAATCGTTGAGAATATGTGAAGACACGCTCTTTGTTGGAACATCTATGGGTGTATACCGATGTCATGAGAATAAGTGGGAACATCTTCAGTTACCAGTTGACGCTACTGTAAATGTTTGCTCTTTAGTAGAAATGGATAACAAGATGTTTGTTGCAGTCGCAGTAAATATCTTGGAAGGTAACGGAACACCTTCTGAGAATTATCTTGAGTTAGGAAAGGAAGGAAGACAATCTTGGTGGGTACTTTGCTCTACAGATAAAGGTAATTCATGGAACGATATTACGCCAACAGATGTTCGTGAGAGAATGAAAACTCTTCCAGAAATAAAACTACTTGGTTCTGGAAACACACTGTTACTAATAGGTGGTGAAGAGGGTGTTGTCTCTCGGACCATTGATTCTGGGGATAATTGGGAAACCGAAGAGTCGTCCGGTATCACACCTATTCAGTTCAGTGTTAGGTGTTCGGCAGCTGTGGATAAAAACACATTCTATACGGGCGGAATTACTGGCATTCATCGTTCTACAGATGGTGGCAAAACATGGCATAGATTCAATACAAGGTTTGAATGTCGTGTGGATAATCTAATTAGTCTAAAGACAGATAATGTTCCCCAGCAACAGACGATACTGTATGCATTGGTTGCGGGGAGTTTAGTCAAATCAATTGACAATGGTGATTCGTGGGAATCTGTCGAAATTTTCTTAGAGAGGGGAACTGAGACAATTCCAGACTTAGGTGTAAAAACAAAATTTAGAGAATATACACCGAAGATTGTGGAAATATCCCAAAATGATGGATATCTATATGCCAAGGTCATTCGACGAAATAATGAAACAGGATTTTATCGCATTGCTCCCGATGAACCATATTTCCTTCCTCTTGATGGCTTTATCCCAGATGATAAAATGATTCCTTCATTAGATACAGGAACATTAATGTGGCATGTATTTGGAAATACTACTTTCCCCTTTGAAAGTGATAGGTATCCAGGACAAGATTTGTTATTCACCTCCTCTACCCATCCGTGGAGTGAACCTGATGAATTAACAAAACAGGAGATTTTGGATGATCCAAAATTTGGAGCAAAATGCTTCTTAAAGCGGTTAGAAAACATTGATGATAATTATCAACTGGCTTATGAATTAATGTTGGAAGGCTTATATGGGAACTTCGCTGTCAGTGGTGAAACTGTCTTTATGGAATACAATTATAAGCTTTACCGATGGGAACCAGGTGATACATGGTGGATTGATACTGGTGTTGAAGAAACTGGTGAACTCACAAATGACAACCTGTCCCACGGGTTTAAACTCGCTGTTTTGGATAAGACAGTATACGTTGGTAAACGTGATGGACAACTCTTTCTATCATCAAATGGAGGTGATAGTTGGATTGATGTGACTTCAAATCTTCCGTTGTCTGTTGAACGTTATTACCAAATAATGTTTGCAGGTTCAACAGTTTATGTTGCAACCGACGAAGGTGTCCTTAGTTCTATTGACGGTGCCAATTGGAAGGTTATTACTAATGAAAACGGTGAGCGTGTAATTATCAAGTCGTTAGTTACAGAGACGTTTTCTGTGTATGGTGCAAACGATGAAGGAATATATACTTTGGATCAAACAGCAGGAACATGGAAACAAATTGTACCTGAAATACCTGATTCGATCACTTCTCTTGTTGTTGATGGAGATACCTTTTATGTTGGCACAGAACATCAAGGCGTGCTCCGTTTTGAAAATACAGAGTCATAGTTTCTAATATCAAGCTTATGTGACTTTCCTGTCTTCCAGACGGTAGGAGCGGTTTCCTAACCGATCCTATAAGTGTCAATTTAATAAAACCTTACTGGATTTTCTCTTGTGTGAGGTCTTTGTCTGCCCGATTATCTCTCGTAGGAGAGACTTCTTGGTCGCGTCTAATCATGTTGCTGACGAAAATGTGTATATATCGCGACCGGGAGGTCGCTCCTACAGAAGAAACACCGTAATAAAGGATTCATTCCCTTAAATTGAATTATCATCAATTAATTTAAATCACTTGCATGTTCCTGTTCACATACAGGACAAGTTTTACACAGATGTCGATTTACAAGGTGTGCTGTTGCGAGGAGAATACCTCCTCCACTATGTAAGATTACCTCATAAATACCTTCAGCAGAAATATGTGCAGTTGCAATAAATGCTATTCCAACAACAAGTACAAGGAAAGCCCGCCAACTACGGTGGTGACGAATTCCCCAAACTATGCTTCCGAAGGCAAGTACAACTGCCCCACCGATGATGACTAATTCTGCAGGTTCACTGACAAGAAAACTAAGACCTATCAACGGTAACAATGTTACCAAAAGCGGCATAGCCAAGCAATGGATTGCACATGCAAAGGATAGACACGCGCCTGTATTATCTATGAATTCTTGATTCAAATATCTTCTCAATTTTTTCTCCTATATTAAATTGTATGGTTAGCAGACATAGATGCTGTCCATACAGAATATGTTAAAAATTTAGTTTGTATAAAAGCTTGATATTCCTTCCCGGTTCTGGCATCACAGATTTTATACGGGAAAGATGATCGCGGTAAGTTGTATTAAATATGTTTTCTACCTCAATAATAATCAGGTTATTCAACTGCCACCACATATAATTGACATAAAAACCAATATCATACACAATATATCCATCAGTGGGTTCTTCAAATTCTCCAAGACGAGTTTGACTTGTAGAAAACCTTGTAGACAGATGAACATGAAAAGGAGTGAAAGCATACATTAAGGATAGTTTCCCATTTAATGGCGGAATGCGTTCCAATGGTTTCTGGTTACTTTCAAGTGTTCCATTAACATAACTGAAATCAAATTGTGTCTTCAAGTTAGGAAGAATTTCTGCATCAACACGCATTTCCGCACCGTTCATTACAACATCGCGTTCTGTGTATTGATAAATCCATAGCCAACCCGCAGCACCACTACCCCACTCTTTCTCTCCAGTATTAGTAGGAATTAGGTATCCAAAAATATGATTCTGAAACAGTGCAAGGTTTATTTTGAATATACTGTTAGAATATTCCGCGAACAGTTCGCTACCATATCCATTTTCTTCTGTCAATTCAGTATTACCAATTTCGTAGGAATAAACAGCAAGGTGAGGTCCATCAGAATACAGTTCTTCAATTCCAGGGGCACGAAATGTCTTCATAATTGTTGCACCAGTGCTTATTTTGTCATGCACTTGGTAAATCCCTGATACTGCTCCAGATATTCCACCGAAGTCACGTCGTTTTACTGTCCCCGCTTGAATTACGGTGCCAGGAGTAAACGGTTCTGCCCGTCTAATGTCATAACGAATTGCACCTTGCAATGTTAAACGACCAACATCTTGTTGACTCATATAGAAACCTGCCAGTGCGAGTTCACGAGTATGCGGAGTCCAGAAGAACCCACCTGTAGCATGATCCCGATATTCACCCCACATCCCTGTAACAACATTGTCAAACAGGTATGCCATCACTGAAAAATTGTATGTGAGTACACCGAATTCAACACCAAGCGATCTATTCGACTCCAATTCTTGATGTTCATACTGGGTATATGCTGTCTGAAGTTTCAATTTATCTATCCAATCTCGGTTTATTTGCCACTCCATTTGGGCATCATATCGACGACGGTTCAGGGATATATTTACACCGCTGACATGTCCTTCAGGGGATCCTGGAATCCCATAGTCTGACTGATAACGTCTGCCAGATGCACCAATATAACCCCACGGTTTTATATAAGATACTCCCAAAGCATAATTATGATTGGAAAGATCAGTGTTTTCAAGCACCCCTACAGGGGTTTGTGTGTCTGTTGCATGACGTCGATTCCATTCGATATTCCCTACAAAGTCACCAATAGGAATCATAAATCCCGTTGTAGCAGTTAATCCTGTATTGACAGATTCCCCCTGAAACATCAATCTCATATTAGTACGTTCCGGCATGAATTCGGGAATGTTGTCACGTTTGACATTGATCACACCTCCTAATGTACTTGATCCGTAGATTAGGGATGCAGGACCACGAGTGACTTCAACACCTTTTGCTGCAGTTGGATCGATTGCCACGGCATGGTCAGCACTTGATGCAGATTTATCACCCGTCCGTTCTCCATCTTCAAGGATTAAAAGCCTATCTCCTCCTAAACCTCGAATCACTGGTCGGGCAACTGCCATACCCATTGTACGTTGTGAGATGCCAAGTTGATCTGACAACAGATTTGCCAAAGTCATTCCCATATTTTTTTCAAGTGCCGCTTCGTCTAAAGTAATATCAGTTGTTTTGTCATACCGATCCAATGATCTGTATCTACCAAGAACTTTAATTGTTTCAAGTTGTATTGCTTCAGGCTCCAATTCTATCTGAAGATAAGCAGTAGTTACCTTAATATCTATAACTTGTTCCAACTCTTGATAGTTTGTCTTAGAGAATTGAAAAGAATACTGACCTACTGGAATTCTGTTGAATTGAAATTGACCATTTAAGTCTGTTTGCGTGGTCTGACCTAATCCTATGATATGTATAGTTACGCCTTCAAGACGAGTATGACTATGCATATCAATTACTTCACCAGTCAGCTGCATATCCGTTGTATTATCACTTTGAACATTTTTGATAAGGCAGCAGAAACATACGATTGATATAATTGCCTTGAAAAGAAAGGTCCGCTTCATAGACGTCCCTTCCTTTTCCGAATTGCAAGAGCATGAATTTCCTAAAATAAACATGGAAATTCTCCCTATTGGACAGTAACTGGTATTGGTAGAGCCGTGAAATCGGGATGGTCGCCGTGAAGAAGCTGAAGTTTGATAGTTGTTTCACCAGCTTTTAAACCAATGACTTCAAAACTCAACTCATGTTCATCTTCATCGTGTCCATCATCCTCATCTTCATCGTGTCCATCATCCTCATCTTCCTCTGACAGATGAATATCAATTATTGTTGAATCATATTCAGATACAGCTAAACTAAAGGCTTCTTCATCTTCATGATCTTCATCATCATCATGGTCATCCAAACCAGCGATATCGTCCAAATGTAATTCTTCTTCATCGTGGTTTAGGAAAGTCACATGAATTTCAACTTCGTCATTAACCGAGATGGCAATACTCCCGGTCTGTTTATCTTCAAATTGTCGATAGATTTCAACCCCATCAACTGTAAGTAAAACACCGTCTGCATCAGCGTGAATAGGGGCATCTTCATGGTCATCATCTTCACCACATCCACCCATAAAAGGTAGAATGGAAATTAATACAAAAAGTAGTATTCGTGAAATAAAACTGTCTTGAGTAAACATAGTATTCTCCAATTTATAGCGCACATAATATGTGCATTAAAATAATATGATGATATAAAGGCTGCATACATTTCCTGCTACATTTTCAGGAAATGGAGTAAATCAATAGTTAAAGGTTTGTATATCCATATCCGTAAAGAATCATGGATTTAACTAATGTATAGAGTATAACTTGATTAAATTTAACTTGATAGACTTATCACTAAAGATGTCTATATTTAAAGTTATTATCTTATGATAAACTGGAGAATATAGGGGGTGCTCTACTATGGATGTTTGCTGTGGGATTGAAGGTGAGGAAGCCAACTTCTGATATAGTAGGTGTTTCACAGCAATATATTGGAGTAATAATAAAAGTAGGTGAGAAATTGAAATCAGCATAAGTACTGACAAACACACAAGCTAAACAACTTTCTCCTGTATGCAAAGGTTCACTTTCTTCATGCTCTTCACAGTTATGATGACATACAGATTCATGCTCATGCATGAGCGGCATCATACTGAGAAGTGATACGTAACTAATTATCGTAAGAAGAAATATGACATTCAGGAGAAATTTGTGCCTTTTCAAAATCCGTACCTATCTGGATAATTATGTATTTAGATTATATTATACTACAAAATGGTGAGGTTTTCAATTCATTTTATTAAATGTAGGTGTACTTCATATAAAAATTCAATATATATCACGATTAAGTTGTTTCTCGATCTATTTCAGTCAGAATTTCTTGTAAATTCATATTTAACTTTGATAACTCTTGCTGTAACTCGTGTATATATTGACGTAGTGACTCAACTTCGCTACTTAATTTTTCATCGGCAGATTTACGTAGACGGTGTTCAATAAGTTGAGGATGATTCAAACGTAACCGTTGAACGTAAAATGTCCCTTCGGGAGTTATGCCAACCAGTTGACCGTTTAGTTGTTCTTGAATATGATGGGATAAATTATCTATTAGCGGATGAAGTAAACGAATATGTGGAACGTTGACTTGGTGCCAATATGAACCTTTATGTTCATTACACCGATGACAGCAATACACAAGGTTGTTAATATCATTTGTACCACCATGTATAGTGGGATGATGGCGGTCAACCGTCAATGTTGATCCAACGTCCGATTCACTTACCCCACAATACCCACAACTGTATGTATAGTCCTGACGAATCCGATCTTGTAATGATACACTCTTTGTATTATTTTGTCTCAAGGTAGTCTTTTGGTATGTTCTGTCCGGTAAGTTGATAATACTTATCAGCGAGTAATGCGCGTTTTGAATGAAGTTGTGTCAGATATGTACGGGCATCGGTTATTAATTGGTTGTGTTCAACTACTATATCTTGCAATTGTGATGCAATTACTTCAAGGTCTTCTTTTTCTTTTTGTAACTTTTGACTTTTTTCCTTGGCTGGTTTCAATGCTTCCGTTTCCTCAGCATCTAACTCAGCAAAGATGGCTAAAAGTTCAGCATGTTCTTGATCTGTTAAAGTTCCTTCATACTCCCGTGAACGCAGTTCATCCAATCTATGTCGCCTATTTGTGTGTTTCATCTCGTTCACCTTAGTTTGGTAATAAATTCTAATCTATATAATCATATTCATCGGTTTAACAATTTTAATCCGCAGTTGCAGTTTCTAATGGAGGAAGTTCTGGGTAATTTCCGCGTGCATTTCTCCATGCGATGAAACCTTCAACGATCATCCAGACTTGCAGAGCTTCAACTACAATACCGAATGTAAATAACAAATATTTTCCTGTGAATAACCAGCCTGTTTGTGGGTCGAACATCTGGTGTAACATTGCCCAAGCAGGCATGAGGAGCATAACAATCATTGGTATAAAAGCAAACCATATAGGTTTATTTCGACGCACGAGATAAAACACGATAACCATAAATGCTAATCCAGCAAGGAGTTGATTTGTTGCACCGAAGAGAGGCCAAAGTGTTAAGCCACCACTACCTGGTCCATTCGGTCCTTGAAGCAAGGCTACTGCAGCAGCAATAATCAATGCAAAGGCTGTTGCAGTATATCTATTTGTAAGCGGTTTAATCTTGGCAGTATGCGCAATTTCATGGATAACATACCTCTGTAAGCGTGTTGCTGTATCCAAAGTTGTAGCTGCGAAACTGGCGACAAGAACAGCCATAATTGCAATACCCATTTTAAGTGGAATACCAAGGGATGCAAGGAAATTCCCTCCACCATCAACGAAAGCACTAACCTTCGCTTTTAGATTATGGCTTGCCCAACCACCCACTACCGTTGTCGTTCCATCAGGATTTATTCTGTTTTCACTTGTAGCGTAGCGAGTTCTCCAAGCATCATGTTTTACAACTGGGGATGTACTTCCCTCTCTAACAATTGCTTCAAACCTGTAACCACCAGGACTTGTGGAATCGACAGTGCGGTTGAAAATACCCATACCGAGTCCTGCACAACACGCTATTATAACAACGACTGCCAGTCCTCCCTCAAGTAACATAGCACCATAACCAACATATTGTGCGTCCTCTTCTGAAGCAACCTGTTTGCTTGATGTCCCTGAACTTACCATGCAATGGAAACCACTCACAGCACCACAAGCAATCGTAATAAATAGAAATGGCCATATTGGAGGAGCATCTGGGGGAATATCTTTTGCCACTGCGGGAGCGGAAGCAAAAAGGTCTGCTTTACCTGTAAAACCTGCAAATGCCAAACCCAATATTAATAGCACTAATGCTAATACAAGTTCATGACTGTTGATGAAATCACGCGGTTGGAGAAGCGTCCATACCGGTAGAACTGATGCGATAAAGCAATAGACAAATAAGATAATAGTCCAAATTACAACGACGTTTAGATAGGTTTGTCCGAGTAAAGGTATTCCAAGTATTTGTCCTAAATCGATAGGAAGGAGATATGCACCTACTGCCATCCCAATATACATGATACCGAGGGCAACGATAGATGGAATAAGGATATTTCCTCCTCTACGATATATCCAGACACCTATTGCTACAGCCAGTGGGATCTCAATCCAAACAGATAGTACTGACTCTGGATAATAGGAGAAAATCAGAGCAATGACTAAACCGAAGATTGCAAGGACAACGGTCAATCCCATAAAGAGGACAAGAAGAAACAAGATTTTTGCTCGTGGACCAATCATCCTACCAGCAACTTCACCAACGCTCTGTCCACGATTTCGCAGTGAGACGACTAACGCACCAAAATCATGAACCGCACCGATAAATACCGATCCGATGACTACCCATAGTAACGCGGGTAACCATCCCCAGAATACTGCAATTGCTGGACCTACGATTGGACCTGTACCAGCGATACTCGTAAAATGATGTCCGAAGATGATCTCCTTTTTAGTTGGAACATAATCAACATCATCTTTGAGTTCTTGACTTGGGACTTTTGCTTGTGGATCTAAGCCGAATATTTTTCTTGCTAACCACTTACCATAAGTATTATAGGCAACAATAAAACCTACAAAACTTAGAACAGCAATAAGGAGTGTACTCATACACAGAACTCCGACTTATCAATGTAATATCAATAGTTGATAGATTTATCTAACCCCCATTAAAATTTCAAATGTGAGTTGATCTAATTTTTCGTAACCGAGACCTTTTTCTGCAATAGTATCTGGTTTGAAATCAATCTTTCTTAGTTTTTCACTATTTTCTGCACTGTAATTAGCCATAAGTGCTTCAATTTCAGGATCACGTGAACGAAGTTCGGAGATAATATCTTGGACTTCTGTATCCTCATTGAACTGTTGTGCTTTATCTTTAAGTATTAGATAACTACGCATACATCCTGCTGCAAAGTCCCATACACCTTGTTCGTCTTCTGTTCTGTATGCATGAGCATCAAAGTGTCTATTTCCATCCCAGTTAACATCTTCAAGAAACTTGACAAGGAAGAACGCACTTTTAATGTTTTCTGATCCGAAACGCAAGTCTTGGTCAAAACGACTCATTTTCTGGTCATTTAGGTCAATATGGAATAGTTTACCAGCCTCATAAGCCTGTGCAACGCCATGAATAAAACTCAAGCCAGCCATTGTTTCGTGTGCAAATTCGGGATTAACTCCTACCATTTCAGGATGATCAAGTGTTTCAATAAAATGAAGCATATGTCCAGTTGTTGGTAAATAAATATCACCGCGTGGTTCGTTCGGTTTAGCTTCTAATGCGAATTTGAGATCATATCCTTGGTCATTGACATAGTGCGTGAAGAAATTCATCGCTTCACGATTCCATTTGATAGTGTCAGGACCATCCTTAGCAGCATCAACTTCTGCACCTTCTCGTCCACCCCAAAATACATAAACTGACGCACCGAGTTCCACTCCCAGATCAATCGCATTCAAGGTCTTTTGTATTGCAAATGCCCTGACCTTTGGATCGTTTGAGGTAAATGCGCCGTCTTTAAAGATAGGATGATAGAATAGGTTAGTTGTTGCCATCGGTACTTTCATACTGTGGTCGTTTAGTGCTTGCTTGAATTCACGTACTATTTGATCTCGTTCAGATGCTGTAGCATCAAATGGTACCAGATCATTGTCGTGAAGATTGACTCCATAAGCACCTAATTCACTTAACTTTTGGACACTATAGGTAGGTTTAAGGGGAGGTCTAACTACATCTCCGAATGGATCGCGTCCTGGATTTCCAACGGTCCATAACCCGAAAGTGAATTTATGTTCAGGTTTGGGCCGAAACTGATCTGACATTCATTAACTCCTATTGTTCGTATATTTATATAGGATTATAACACAATTGCATTATATCTTACAAGTTTATTACTCTATCAAACAGAAGCATTCAATTGTCACTGTAAGACATTGGTATATACCTCATTTTTCTCTTCAAATTCTCTGGATTTTGTTTCGTTCAAACCGTCCCAGTTTTTGTCTTTTGGGACGGTTTTGGGACGGTGATGTTATCCCAGTTCCTGTCTGGGTTTACTGGGGTTTTTATGTGGGTTTTTGCATTCTTTAATTTGGCATTTTTGGGACGGTTTGGGTTTTGTATGATTGACTGTTTTTTCGTGTTACCCTCCTGTATAGAAAATTGAGGGTGATGATTCTGTTTATGTGTGTAATCTACTTTTTGCCAAACAGTTTTTCTAAAAAATATTAGCGGATTTTCTACCTTTAAAAGGTTACCGTACGGTAACCTTTTTTTACATAACGGTAACTTTTGGTGTGATCGGTCTGCGTATAGTGCCTGTCTGGTTTTATTGGTTATTTTCACCGGTTTTTTCAGGAGACAAAAATTTAATTTTGGTAACTTTTGCATCATCTGGAAAAATGCCAGTTTTTTGACTGCCATTTCATATATTTTTTCTAAATTCATAAGAATGTTGGTATTGTAAAATGTTAACATAGTTGGGTTACCCGCAACCAAAGATTATATGTGACATATAGTATAACATCTATAAATAACGAATGTCAAGTTAAAAATTACATTTTTTGTGCTTTTTTTGAATTTATTTCAGTTTTATCGTTAAATTTGTAAAATATTTTATGAATGACCGTTTAAACCGAAGTTTGGTAAAACAGATTTTTGGGATCGGTAGAATGCGCGTTTGGCATTCTGTATTGGTTGGCAAACCGTACCATAGGTGTCAATTTAAGGAAGAGATGTGTTTGTAGTCGCGCAATTCATTATGTTTCGGACATTATCGTGGGACGAGGTATCTTCTCCGCATTCTCACATACAGTCCCGTAGGTTAGAACGATCAAAGCGACCTCCGATATCAGGTTGTCTGAACCAGGATGGACAGGATTACAGGATTTACAGGATAAGAGGTTTGTATTCCAATGTTCCTTTGCAAAAGATAGGCGTTCATCCTTCACTAAAAACCAAAAGTTAAATAACTCTGTCTACCAGATGTTTGTCTATCTGCTTCAGTACATTTTCATATTCTGCTTCTAATTCAATGGGTGTGTTTAGGAATTGTGGGGTAGGTTCTTCAGCAGTAACATTATGATAAGCAACTTTGAAATCTGGAAACTTGAGTCCATTTGCTGTTGAAATCACGATGACTCTATCATCCGACTTTATCTGTTTTCGTTCAACCATTTTTGTGAGAACAGCCAGTGCGACACCGGTATGTGGACAATTAAACAGACCTGTTCTATCTGCTCTGGCAGCAGCGTCAGCTAATTCGGTTTCCGTTGCTTGGTCAACAATCCCATCAAACTTTTTCAAAACCCGTATTGCCCGTTGAATTGAAACGGGATTACCTATCTGAATTGCTGTAGCTTGTGTAGATTGGGCAGTGATCGCTTTAAACTCTGTGAAACCGGTTTGATAACTACGATAGAGTGGATTTGCACGTTGTGCTTGTGCACAGGCAATACGTGGGAGTCTGTCAATTATTCCTAATTCATACATCATTAAAAAACCCAAACCAAGTGCAGAAACATTGCCAAGATTACCCCCAGGAATGATTATCCAATCAGGAACTTCCCAGTCAAACTGTTGGACAATTTCAATACTAATAGTTTTTTGTCCCTCAATGCGTAGGGAATTGATAGAGTTTGCCAGATAGAATTCCTTTCGTGCTGCAAGTTTTTGAACAATTGCCATACACCCATCAAAATCTGTTTCCAGCGAAAGTGTTAAGGCACCATTTGCTATGGGTTGGATAAGTTGTTCTCGTGTTACTTTCTCTTTAGGTAAGAGTATGATTGCGGGAATACCTGCTGCAGAAGCATACGCTGCCAATGATGCGGAGGTATCTCCTGTTGATGCACACATTACTGCCTTAATATTACTTGTATCGGACATTATCTGATTGACCATAGAAACCAGCACTGTCATACCAAGGTCTTTAAACGAACCTGTGTGACTATTACCACACTGTTTTATCCATAAATCTGAAAGCCCCAGTTGACTACCGTAACGATCAGCCCAAAACAAATTAGTGCCACCTTCACACATTGAGATGACATTCTCATCATCAATAATTGGACATACTAATTCTTTTTTGCCCCAAACACCGCTACCATAGGGGTATTCAGTGCTCATGTATCGTTTTTCAAAGAGAGATTTCCATTCATCTGCGCTACGTTGTTTCAACACGTCCAAGTCATGCTTAACCTCTAATAGACCGTTACAATTCTTACAGCGATAGACAACTTCTGTTAAGGGATAAGTGCAACCTAAGTCACATTCAAACCAAGCGTTGTAATTCATTATTCCGCTTCCTCCTGAATGGAATGAATATTTTCAATTCCATTCGAATTGGAAAGAAGTTGCTCAATTTCTTCAAGCGATGGTAATTCTGATGGATTCTTCAACCCAAACTGTTCAAGAAAAGTATCGGTAGTAGAAAAAAGCAGAGACCTTCCAGCTCCTTCTTTTCTACCTGAAACGCAGACGAGACCTTTTTCCACAAGTGCACTAATTACACTGTCGCTGTTAACACCACGAATTGTTGAAACATCATTACGTGTTACAGGTTGTTTGTATGCCACAATGGCAAGTGTTTCTAATGCAGAAGGAGATAAAGTAACACGTACCTGCTGAATATAGAATTTCCGTATCCATTCAGAAAATTCTGGACGGGTGCATATTTGAAAACCGTTAGCGATTTCTATCAAGCGAAAACTACGATTCATCTGTTGATAGTCATCACGAAGTTCAAAAAGAGCCTTTCGAATTTCTCTGGCATTCATATCAGGTATTGCATGCTGAAACTGCTTGATTGTAATAGGTTCACTGGCAGCAAAAAGAATTGCTTCCAATATTGATTTTGTATTTTCTCCTGAATGTGTATCAAGTTTTTCCGTATTATCGTCAATAGCAGCGTTTTCGGTATCCATACTCCTAATATTCCTTTTGATATTTACGATTCTGTTGTTATACGACTTCCTTCGTTCTTTGCTTTGACAAGATATATACTTTCAAATAGACCGGTTTGGACAGTTACTATTGTTCCAATTCTTATTAATTCTAATACTGCGAGAAAGGTTACAATTAGATCAATTTTACTTGAATTGATTGGAAACAGATCTTCAAAAAGTAACTGGTCTGAATTTTCCAATTCCCTTTCAATGAAGGATATTCTGTCTTCAACAGTGAGTGTTTCACCTTCAACTGTTTCGTATTCATCATCTAAATCCGATTGTGCATTTCTATCGTTAATGTTTTTAAATGCTGTGAGTAAGTCAAATAGCGTTGCTTTAATCTCATAAGCACGCTTTCCGCTTAAATCATTGTGAAGTTTCTCACTTCTGTTGTAAATTGTGGTTCTTCGTTCTGCATATTTATCTAAAACTTGTGCAGCTTCTTTATAACGTTTATATTCCAATAGTTGTTGAACGAGTTGTTCTTGAGTACCTATAGGATGTTCAGAATCCGTCACAATTTGGGGTAGGATGCTTTTTGATTTCAGATGTAAGAGTGTTGCTGCCATTACCATAAATTCTGATGCCACATCTAAGTCTAAATGTTCCATCAGCATGACATATTCCAGATAGCGATCTGTTATTTCTGCTATCTGAATATCATGGATATTCATTTCCTCATTCTGTATCAGTTGCAGAAGTAGGTCAAGTGGTCCCTCAAAACCGTCTAATTTGACGGAATACATAGGATGTGTTGATAGTTCTGCGGGTGAGATTTCAGTTAACATAAGCGTTTATACTATCCGATTGGTCAATATGAAATGTTATTCAACTACTATCGAACACCAACAATTTTTGCAATGATGCCAAATATATAGAAACTTATTTTTCCAAGATAAATTAGAGGTCCATTGATCCTGAGAATAACTGGCACAAAAATAAGACCCATGAGTATTGGCATCCCATAGGGTGCAAGTTTTGAAAACTGACGTGATGCCCGTTCTGGAAGTAAACCGTTGACTACACTGAACCCATCTAAAGGAAACAGCGGAAGCATATTAAATGCAGCCAAGAATACACTTATCAATGCTGCTTCATTCAAGAATCTATAAATTCCTAAATGAACCTTTGAATTATACGGTTGAAAATTGATAGTAAGTTCTAAAGATCTTATTATCATAAAAATGGCAAAGGTAAGAAGGATATTCATGAATGGACCTGCCGCGGCTATAAGCATTATATCTCTTCTCGGCTTTTTAAGGTTGTAAGGATTAACCGGTACAGGTTTTGCCCAACCAAAAAACCCGCCACCAAATAGCGAACCAATCAACGGCAAAAACAGTGTGCCGATTGGATCTATGTGGACAGCAGGATTCAGCGACATACGACCTTGATCGCGCGCTGTGGAATCACCCAACATATTGGCAGATTTTGCATGCCCCCACTCATGAAAAGTTAAAAGTATTATGAACTGTGTTACGATAAGAATTGCACGCCATATATCAAACATAATTTATTTGTATTCCGTTCATTGTATTGTAGAGTCTTATATTTTGTCTATTGCATTTTCTGAGAAGTATAGTAATTAAATGCTTCCGATTTAGTTTTTATTTTTCCATCCAATTGTTGATTAAACAGATCACTAAGAATGACATCAAAATTGTCTCCTGGAATTTCTCCCCATTGTATTAAATCTTTTCCAGTAATTAACGGTTGTGTCTTTCTCAAGGTAAGTAAGTAATCTCCAATAAAAGTCCGGTGTATTTTTGATAACTCATCATTCAAGTAACCTAATATCAGACTTTCGATCGGAAATGATTTTAGGTCGTTGTATATTTTACTTGGAGCAGTAGAATCTGTAAAAGATTCAAGCACATTCATCAATTTTCGATATGTGATAATTGGAGTTTGTACCGTATAGATTGTTCCGTCATCATATACATAAGTTTCCTTGTTGTCAATATCAACAATACACCATTTTCCGTTTTGAAATTCATATATCGCATTCTCAGACAACTTGACATCAACTTTATCAAAGATGGATCTTAAATCATTGTTTGTTTCTACATCATTTCGTAGTTGTTGTGTGCTTTTTGTTACACGGGACAATTGATGTGGTAGCACAAGTCTAAAACAGATAGCCTCAATAGGATATGTTGGTATGACGTGTTTATTTGCTAACCCAAACATCGCCATCCAATATAATTGTTCCTCTTGTATATCTATATCCTCTATATGTTCAGCTGCCCAAGTAATTGCCTGTTTTACTATAATGAGATCGCATGACAAAGATGGAGTAATTTTCCATTTAGGATAGATAGTTTCATAGACACCAACTTCAGCAAGGTCTTGTAGAATCTGCTGTGCCTTATCTTCAAGAAATATCCTATCTATTTCATTCCGTATTCTTTCACCACTAAGATCTGCTATCAGGGGTACTGCCTTTTCTATCAAAGACTTGTCAGGTTCAGCAATATTAAAGTTATATCGTCCTGAATATCTATAGGCACGAAAGATTCGTGTAGGATCATCATTATAACTGTTGTTATGAAGGACACGAATGATACCGTTTTTTAGATCTTCAATTCCCCCTGTTTCATCAATTATTGTTCCAAAGACATTTTTGCCTAAACACATTGCTAATGCGTTGATTGAAAAGTCTCTTCGGTGTAAGTCGTCTGTTAGTGTTCCTGGTTCTACCTTAGGTAACGTTCCTGACTTTTTATACGTTTCACTACGGGCAGTTACAAAATCCACTTTTGGTCTATCTGGGTTCGCAGGAGTGACGGTAGCAGTGCCAAATTGTGAATGAGTTTGACAAGTGCCTTTCCAACGATTTTGTAGCTGCTTTGCTACACTGATAGCATCTCCTTCTACTGCAATGTCAATGTCAATGTTCTTACGTTCTAACAAGAGATCCCTAACCGATCCACCAACAAGATAAGCATTTTCTCCAGCAATCTCACCAATTTCATGTAAGATGTCTGAGAGTGTTTCAGGGATATTCAGTACCATTTTTTCTATTGATACAAAACATTGTAGGAAATAAAGAAAAGGAGAGCATAAAGCCTTTGGTGTTATACAAAAGCAAGAACTCTTGTTGGTGCACCAGAACTGCGCGCAAGTTTTAGAGGTGCGATAACAACATAGAAATGTGTAGGTAATTGACTTAAATTACATAAATCCTCAACATGTGGTATTCCTTCACCCAGAAAAACAAGATGTGCGGGGGGTAACCCATCATGCAATGGTGGATGTCCGGCAACTGAATCAATACTGCACGCGTCTGTTCCAATCACCTTTATACCTATTTCAACGAGGAATTTGGCAGCATCTTCACTAAATCCGATCCACTCTCTGTTGAAATTGTCTTGATATACGAATCTATCCATACCTGTTCGCATAAAAACAATGCTGTCTTGTTGAATCTCACCGTTTTGTGCAATCCACGCTGATATATCATCAGCAGTCACAGCATCGTTAGGTTTCTTTATTGCAGAGAAATCCATTAACACCGCGTGTCCTGTCAATTTCTCCTTCGGTATTTCTGCGACGGTATACCCATCTGGGTACATCAAACATGGAGCGTCAATATGTGTGGAGCAGTGTCCAGACATATCTACACGACTCTCAAAGTATCCATCTTTTTCTAAAGTTGCTTGGTCATAAATGTTAACAGGATCAATCGGTAATTCTCTTGGACTGTTTTCGTCAACGACATAGGATAGGTCAATAATATCTTGGAAATCAAGCTGCATATTTTTTATTTCTCACTTTATCTATTATAGATTATACTATAACACAATATGCTTCACAATTCAAACAGTAAAATCACCTTAGGTCCAACCGAAAATTTGCATCCGTTGTAGTGTTAAAATAAAACAATATCACAGGTTATAGGACAAACATGCGAAGTGCTATTACTTACAGACATTGGCAGCCCGGAGATGATGACGCTATTTTGGCGTTCTTACCGAATACCAATGAAAAATGGTTTCGCAACAAGTTTAATGATCCAGGGGATTCCCTTGAACCTTCTGGGATTCGTTTAGCTTATTGTGGGGACAGAGTAGTTAGTTATGTTATGGGAGAACCAGATTCACGTTTTATCGAAAATAAACAACATAGTTTTGGATATGTAACAAGTATGTTTGTTGCTCCAGATATGCGTCGTAAAGGAATTGCAACCCAATTGCTGCATGACCTAATTGCATATTTTGAGAGTTCTGATTTTCGCGGTAGCATTCTTGATACTGATAATGAAGCTGCTATACAGTTATATAGGAAAGTTGGCTACAAGCTAATCACCAGGGAGTTACGAACAATTATTACACCATCTGATGGTAACTCTCATCTTAAATGGACTCAAGTAAATATTGATGAATTAATTTACCTACATAAATTACGTGAAAGGTGGACTAAAATTCATTTTCCAGTTGGTTGGAATCCTGATGAAATGGAGGTAAACCAATTCAATATAAACGATTACCGTGTATTACACAGTGAAGGTAATCTCTTAGGTTATGTTGAATGGTTTAAACAATCAGAAAGATCGACAGATAACATCATAACAGATCCAACTGTACCAGATGCTGATCCTATAGATGTAATCAAATCATTCCAACAGGAAATAGATGAACCAACAATTTGGCAAACCTGTGAAGGTAGCAGATATGAAGACCCTCTTATGTCCTTTGGCTTCAAGCTACAATCTATGAAAAGCGTTTCCATGTATTTATCAATCGGTAAAGAAATTGACCTGACAAATCATCATCGTTGTATATAAATAATGGTAGATTTTAGATTTAATTTAACAATTACGCATTGTAGGCGGGAACTCCGATTCCCGCCTATTCCGAGGTTACACTTATTGTTATGTTACTAATCCTAATCACTTTTAAATCCATTCATTCTTTATCAAAATATTCCATGACTCTTTGATGTAAGACACCATTTGTCGCAATAAGAGATGAAGTCTCTTTTGTAATAGCATTACCCTGTATATCAGTCACCATTCCACCAGCTTCACGTACAATCACAGTAATCGCAGCAATATCCCAGATACTAATTGCTGCTTCAATGACAGCATCAACTCTACCTGATGCCACAAGGTGATACATATAGAAATCACCAAACCCTCTACTACGAGCAGTATCATTGATAAGATTACATATTCCCGTAAGGAAACCTTTTTCAGTGAACCATTTTAAACCTCCGTGGCAGATCATAGCCTCATCAGGTTGCGAAACCTGTGATACCTTAATCGGTTCACCATTAAAATAGGCACCATTTCCTTTTTCAGCATATAGCAATTCATTCAATAGTGGTGCATTGGAAACACCGAGTATTAGTTCTTCACCTTTCATCAGAGCAATCTGTGTGCCAAATATCGGTATTTTCCGAATATAATTCTTTGTAGCATCAATAGGGTCAATAATCCACATATAAGGAGATGTTCCCTCTTGTATACCATATTCTTCACCTAAGAATCCGTGATCAGGAAATGCTTGTGTGATTGTTTGACGGATGGCTTTTTCTGCTTCTTTATCTGCAAGTGTAACAGGGGTTTCATCATCTTTCAAATCTACTTGGATTGTCTTATTGAAATAATATGAGGTTATAATATCTTCTGCGCTTTTTGCTGCATCTAAAGCAACTGATAAAAAATCGCTGGTCATGTCAACTCCTATCTTTTTCTTATGATATATGTATAGAATATAGTAATTATTGTTGCTATCTAAGAGATATTGTAGGGCAATAGACTCCAATTCTTTCTCTCCGCCACCACTTTCCTTCAGAACGTTTCGTCTCAATATCTGTAAAACGATATTCATATAACGTTGCTTTAACATAACGGGGTGGAGTATTAGGAAATGGATTTTCCTTCAACAACTTCAGAACTTCAGACTTACCTTGTAGAAGTGCCCCCACAAAATCCAGAAACCAAGTAGTATTACGGTAGTTCCCTCGTAGTGCAGCAAACCACATTTGCCAATCTAATCTTGGTTGATGTGGAGCCACCCAACTTGGTGCACGATTTAGTTCACCGGGTTTCCATTTAAAATCATAAGGTTTCCATGTAATTTGGTCATTACTACCTTCAATAACGATTTCAGGACGAGTCTCTGTCATGTCTGCAAATAGTCCATAAGTGTTTACACTCCGATATGGTTTTATCCAAGCAAGTTCTGTCAGTTTCGTTTCATTAAAGAGTTGTCCTCCGAACCTTAGACTACTGAAAACGAACAGCACTATTGATAAAGCAACAATACATATTTTCCCTATTCTACGAGGAGTTAAATCAACGATGTTGATACTTGGCATGAAACGTCTTGGAAGTAGAGATTTCCATATAATATCATCAATCAAAAGCAGACAAAGTAATATTGTCAATAGATTGAAAAAGCAGTAGTTACCAGTCAAAATGATTAGCAATTGAAGTCCAAGTAAACCAATACAACCAAATGTTCTCACACGACGTGGTGCAAAAATCAAGAAAGGAATTCCTAATTCAATTACAAACATTCCTATGACAGAGATTTTGTCGAACCATTCAGGCAGTTGATGCACATACCATCCAATCCATGTTGGTAGTGGTTGTGTTTCATAATGGAAATTTAGGGCTGTAAGGTCTCGCCATACTTCATCACTTGCAAGTTTGATGAACCCCGATGCAAACATCAAACGGAATAGAAGCCAACGTAATAACCACAGAAAAGAGGCAGAAGGTTCAGTCGCACGTTTGAATGTTTCACGTATTGTGAACGGCGCGAAAAAAATTGCCAACAATCCAACCTCTAACAGCAGAACGTCCCACTGGAAACTGAGAAATACCTGTCCAACTGTTACAAGTGAAAGATAAAATCCCCATAGTCCGATTAAACTAAAAGTTGGAAGGAATCCTGCTATAAGAGTTAAAGATAAAATTACTCCTCCAGCACAAAGCAAATGAAGAAAAAAATCTGTTGAATTGAACCAAAATAGTGTGGGAATGAGATGATAACCTTTTGCTCCTATCTGTTGATGAACTGCTCCTAAATAGTCGTTTACAGGTAAAATCCCATTACTGCCAATGAGTCCATGAATCTGTACCCACAAAGATAAAAAAGCGATTAAGTAGATACAACCAAGTCCACGTAGGAATATCCAACGCGTAAGTGTATAGGTTGTTTTTTCAGTATGTGTTCCATAAAACCATCGCGTCATTGCTGAGAAGCACCGTCGGTGTTGTGTGACAAATCGGTAAATTACTTCAGACAGAGTAGCAAACAACGGTAATTTATAGTAGCACCACAAGAAAAAACGGTTGTCCAAAGCGCGGAGAACTGCCTCTGCACCCGAAAAAACTTCGCCATTTTCTAAGATTAATTGCACGGAGGATTGAAATGCTGAAAGTGGTATTTCATTGAATTGGTGGGCAACTTCTTGATAGGGGGCATAATCTATACGATCTTGTGTTATATGTTGCCACTGTGTAATCCAGTATCTACAAAATTCACAGTCATTATCATACACAAGGATCGGTTTGCTAATATTGGATTGCATCAGTCATTTCTGGATATATGGTCAATTGAGGATTACTTCCATGCCCGATAAATCTTAGTAATTGCTTTAACCACATGATCCATATCAGATTCAGAACCGAGGAGCAGATTCTGAAATAGCCACACACTTTGGTTGCAAACTAATTCCGTATTTGGACATGGCAATGCTCTAATCAAATGCGGATATTTTTCTCCAATATGTGCCATACCTGGTTCTTGAGATAGAGGAGAACGATAACCGATTGAACACGGGATCCCTTCCGCAGATAAAGCATTGACAAATTCTTGTCTTGTTTTACCACTAAAACCATCTGGATCATACTTCATGCAGTAAAGGTGATATCCATGTTTTGTAACCCATGGTGCCAGTTTCGGTGGAATGATACTGGATATGTTCTCCAAGGCATTGAAAAGATAGTTTGCATTATGATTACGGAGGTCGGTTTGGTCTTCAAGCATTTCCAATCTCACAGACAATATAGCTGCAAGGTATTCAGAAGGTCGGTAGTTCCATCCAAGCCGTGGGTATTCCCATCTTGCACCTCCCGGAGCGCGACCTACATTCATAAACGCACAGACACGATCATGTATGTCTTTATCATTCGTGGTGACCATACCTCCTTCTCCAGAGGTGAGATTCTTTGAGGATTGGAAACTAAACGCACCTACATCACTGAGATTGCCAACCTTTTTTGTTTGGTATTCTGAGCCGTGTGCTTGCGCGCAGTCTTCAATTATTTTGAGTTGATGCCGTTCTGCAATTTCTTGTAATGCAATCATATCAGCAGGATGTCCACCGAGATGAACAGGAAGTATTGCCCTTGTTTCTGGTGTAATTGCAGCTTCTACTGCATTAGGGTCAATAGTGAATGTATCTGGACAGACATCAACAAACACTACGGTACATCTGCGATCCAAAACAGCACTTGCAGTGGCAACAAACGTATAGTTAGGAACGATTACCTCTCCACCATCACTGAATCCATCCAAATCAAGTGCACTTGAAAGCGCAGCACTGATAGAATCGGTTCCGTGTGGCATAAAGATTGCGTAGTTTGTTCCAGTATATTCAGCATACTGTTCACAAAATCGTGGAATCATCGTTCCGCCAAGACCTTCATTACCACTTAGATAAACATCACGAAGCAACGGCTCAACCTTAGATTCCCAATCTTCAGTTGTATTTATTGGCCAAGGTGACCATGGATGAGTCTGTGTATTCCTAACAGGAGTTCCACCAGAAATTGCTAATTTGTCAGACATGTAATACTCCGTTTCCACAATCAATCATCTGCAGGAACAGCAGATCCTAACAAATCACTATCCGATATAACTGCTGCCCGTTCCTCTGATCTCTTTTTGAATAGTCCACCAATATCAGTAGTAATCGCATACAGGGATGGCATAACAAACAGAGTCATCAGTGTAGCAAAAGCTAAACCAAAGATGATGGTGTTTGCCATTGGTGTCCATATTGGAGACTTACCACCAAATCCTAATGACATCGGAATAAGTCCAATTATTGTCGTTAATGATGTTAAGATAATTGGTCGTAGACGAATACTACAACCTTTCAATATTGCATACCATCTATTATGACCACGTTCACGATTTTTATTAATAAAATCAATCATCACAATAGAGTCGTTAACAACGATTCCAGCCAACGCAACGATTCCAAACATCGCAACCATACTTAGTGTTGCATTTGAAAAGAGCAGTCCAACCATCGCACCTATCATTCCAAATGGCACAGCAAATAGGATAATTATCGGTTGTGTAAATGATTTAAATTGTGCTCCTAAAATAACATAAATGACAAGAACACCAACAATAAATAGTTTCCAAAGCTCGCCAAAAGATTGACGAATTTCATCAAAGACTCCTCTGAAATCAAGACGATAACCAGGATATAATGATTCAATATTCTTAAATGAATTCAGTAAGATTTGGTTCACTGCAAACGGAGATGTCTTACTTCTATCGACAGATGCATACACAGAAATCGCGCGTTCTCCTTCAAAACGTCGGATATCCGCATAGCCTTTATCCTCAGCTATCACAGCAACATCTTTTAATGGGATAATGGATCCTGTAGGAGTTGTTATCAATAAATCTTCAAGTTCTTGTATGGTTTGTAGACGATCCTCACTATACTTTACGATTACATCAATTGCTTCATCTGCTTCACGATAGGTTGTCGCTTTTGCCCCTTCAATTGCAGTCCGTACAGTTTGTGATACTTGTAAAGTAGACATTCCGAAAATTGCTGCTTTTTCTGGTTTTAGATATATACGTAATTCAGATTTTCCTATACGGAAATCATCTCTTATATCTTCAACACCATCTATCTCACTTAATGTCACCTTAAGTCTATCAGCTATTTCCGACAACCTTTCAAATCGATCACCTTTCACCTTTACTTCAACATCTTGTCCTTGTGGTGGACCGCCTTGTAATTTCACGAAATTGAGTTTCTCAATCCCACTAATCTCAGTAGTCTGTTTACGCAGGGAAGCGATGATTTGATCTGTATTCCGTGTTCTGTCTTGCTTCGGAACAAGTTCAATAATTAGTTCACCAAAGTTAGAACCGTAAGTAATACCTTCTATTAGACCTGATGTAGGAGTGTGTAGACCGATGTTACTTACAATTGCGGCAATCTCATCCTTGGGTAGTTTTTTGGCTGCATCTTCCAGCTGTGCAATTACAGCAGTCGTCTCTTGTATACCGTAGGAAGGTGGCATTTCAGCTTTGACATAAAATTGCGGGAAATCTTCACCTGGGAAGAGTTCTTTATCAAGAAGCATAAAGGCACCAACACATACTATCAATCCAATGAATAAAACACTACCCACAAAGATGTACCGTCTTCGAATCGTTAATTTCAGTATTCTCACATATCTGTTACGGATAAGGTCAAATACAGTTGTAAACCAAGCAAAAAATCCAGTAAAGATGATACTCAAGGTGAATGTTCTTGGAGCACGTGTTCGAAGCCTTTCAAGTCTGCTCCGACCAGTATGTGTTCTTGCTTTTCCCCATTCTGAAACGTGGGCAGGTAAAATAACAAACACCTCAAAAAGAGATGCAACCAAAACAATTATTGCCATAATCGGCACAATACGCATAAACTGACCAGATACACCAGACATAAACATTAATGGACCAAATGCCCCAATAGTCGTCAAACTTGCTGCTAATACTGGCCAACCTACCTCTTCAGCACCCTTAATCGCAGCGTTTTTTGGGGTCTCACCCCTTTCAATATGTCTGTATGTGTTTTCTATCACAACAATTGCATCATCAACAACAATTCCAACAACTAATATGAGACCAAATAGAGCAACTCCGCTAAGTGTGTAACCTGCCATAGACATGAACCAAAAAGTCGCCATAAACGCTACTGGAATACCAAGTGCAGCAAACAACGCATTCCGCCAACCAATAAATAAGAACAGCATCAATATAACAAGTATAAGTCCAAAACCTGCATTTGTTTCAAGTATTCCCAAACGTTCTTTTAAAATAACAGAATAATCATTGACAGGAGTAAGAACAGCACCCTCTGGAAGGTCACCTTGACGTTGTTCTACCAAATCCCTCAACTTAGCTACCAATGAGATTGTATTACCGTCTTTCTTTTTTTGTACACTTAGACTGATAGATGCTTCTCCATTAATCCTTGAAAGAGTCCGTGCTTCCTCATAGGTGTCTGAAACTGTTGCTACATCACGGAGTCGTAATGGAGTACCAGATGGTTGAATCCCAATAATTGTTTCACCAATATAGTCAGGATTCGGAAATTCTCCAATTGTTCGCACCATAAACTCAGAGTTACCTATCTCCATGGTTCCTGCTGGAAGATTTAAATTACCAGCTTGTAATGCCATAGAAACAGTTGAAATAGGAATATTATATGCTTTCAGGCGGTCTGGGTTCACCTCAATCCATATTTCTCTTTCACGAAGTCCAGCAATTTGTACTGATGCGATGTTCTTGATTTCTAAAATCTCGTCCTTCAGATTCTCAGCGATATCCCGCATCTGAGACTCTGAAATACTTCCACCCACAACAATCGTCAACATTGGAAACCCAGATGCTACATCCAATTCCAACACCTTGGGATCATCTAAAATCTCCTCCGGTAGATCGTTTACCCCCTCAACCGCTGTCCGAAGATTTTCCATCTCTTTATCAAATTCTCTATCGTTCATCTCATCAAAATCAACAGAAATAACTGATCTACCCTCTGAAGATGTGGAAAGCATTAAATTGATTTTGTTGACATTTTCATCAATGGCATCTTCTATGGGAGCAGATATTAGTTTTTCTACCTCTTCTGGAGATGCCCCAGGATAAAGTGTAGTTACAGTAGCAGTCTGGAGGGCTATTTCAGGTGTGAGTTCCCGTGGTAGGGTAATCCATGCATACAACCCAAATATAATGATTAGAATCATCAACATGTTTGCCAATACTGGGTTGTTCACAGACATTTTTGGAATGGACATAATGGACAGTTTTCTCCTTGATATTTATTCAATTTACTACAATACAATTCAATATAGGGCGGATGTCAATATCCGCCCTATATTATTGTCTTGAAATGTTTTATCTGTTCCTTTTGATGGCACCCCAAGTTGTTGCCAATTTGTTAGAAGCATCCACAGAAGCGACTCCACCGAGGGCATCATCTAAACCATGGTCCATGATCAATTTCAAATCCTCTTCAACGAGTACAGATTTAAAGATAGCAACTTCATCAATTAACCCAATGAAGAATGAACCACCACCCCACCTGCCAATGGTGACGGCATCCGCATTACCAACGGGATTACCAGGGCGAGTACTTGAACCAGCACGGACACCGTTAACATACACAACAAGTTGGTCACTATTTTTAGCACGTTCATAGGTGGCAGCATAGTGAATCCAGGTATCCTTTTCAGGTACATTTGCAGATGCTCTGGGTTCCCAACCACCAATATGAACAAAAGATGACATTTTGTTTCCTTCCTGAGGTGGATCAATACGTAACAAATATTCATTGTTTTTCGCAATGATTTGTCTCCAATCCCCTATATCAGAGGCATTAAACCAAGCCATCATAGTATGTTCGTCACCCAATTGTAAATCTGGTGTTGAATCAATTGAAACTGAATCGGCACCACCAAACTCAAGACAATCACCGAATTTACCATCTTTCCACTTAGCACCAGTTATCTCACCGTGATTTTCCTTACCTGAAGAATCCGTAACGTTATTACCAGCACCTTCATCAAATAACCAAACACCAACTGCTGTTTCAGGATCTAATTTCGCAGAACTAAGATGTGGCAGTAAACCTACCATTAGACAGACTATTCCAATAATTAAAACTAAATTACGCATCTTGATCTTGTCTCCTTCATTTTTAAGGTAATATAAACTAATTTTAAAGTGAAATATACATACAAAATTAACAATTTACATACTTTTTCTACATGCTATGTTCCTTCAGACGATTCACAAAAATTGAGAAATCTTGAGAATTTAACATGATATAAGCTTAAACTGTCTAAACCATTGTAATTTTATATCATATCATTTAACTCTCTTATTATCAAAACAATACTACAAGGAGAGATGCGTTTGTAGTTGTGCAATTCATTGCCAAATCAACGCCAAATGCGCGTATGGCATTTGGTGCCTCGGACATTCCATACGGGCAAGGTCTCCTCGCCCGTATTCTTACATACATCCTGTCGGTCGGTGTGAGCAAAGCGACCTCAAACATGTATTATGTCTGAACCAAGATTTTCAAATCAACGGTATGAATGCCATTATGAAGATTAAAAAATAGATTCGGTAATATTATATCAAAGTCCGGTGCGGTTAGGAAACCGCACCTACTGATATTGGGAATGTAGAAATTACCGATTTAATAAATAATCTTCATAATGTCTAACAAAAGCAATCAACCCAATACATAATTCGATTCATTTACACTTTATAACGGCATATTGTATATCCGTTATATCACGGATTTACAACCATAACACTTTCCCCAACTTTTAGTGAGTGTTGACCTGCTATAATGACTGATTCACCTTCATTAAGACCCTTTAGTATTTCCACTTCTCCACCACGAGATAGACCAGTCTCTACTGGACGACGTTGACTTATACCAGATTCTACAACGAATACATTCTGCATTTTCGTCAATACATCTTCTATGAGTGATGAACGGGGAATCAATATAGTATCTTTGTGTATTTCAACTGGTACAGTTACCTTTGCAAACATGCCCGGTTTTAATGTGCCTTCCGGATTTTCTATGAGAAATTCAACTTTAGCAGTACGCTGCATAGGATTTAATGTAGGACTGATATATGTTAACAATGCCAACATAGGCGTTTGGATTCCATCAATAGTTATTGTTGCTTCCTGATTCAATGATAATTGAGTTAGCTGTCCTTCAATTACATCAGTAGATGTTATGACACTATCAATATCTACTATTTCGAACAGAGGTGCAGTTATCATTGCCATTCCACCCAAATCTAAAAATCGTTGTGAGATAACACCTGATATTGGTGCAGTAATTGTAGCATCTCTCAATCTTTTCTGAGCAAGTTTTAAGGCAATACTGGCTTGTGTTTTAGCGGTTTTTGCAGCGGTAATTTCTGCTTCCCAACTTTCTGCTGTTACTAATGCCTGAGCGGATGTCAAACCAGCCTGTGTTGTTTGTACTTGAGATTGTGCAAGAGCGATGTCTTTTTCCCATGTTTTGGTGGATGCTTGTGCTTTAGCAAGTTTGAGACCTGCTTTTGCCTGTTCAACTTGTGCCTCCATTGATTGAATATCCTCATCACGAGCACCATTTTCAATGAGTTGGAGTTGTTCAAAAGCGATTTTATGTTGGGCTTTTACAACATCTAACTGTGTTTGACTGTTTTCAAGTGATTGTTTGCTAATTGCACCATTGATATATAGTTTTTCCATTCGTGCAAAATTGTTTTCAGTATTAAGTAGATTTGCCTTTGCTTGTTTCAAACCAGCTTCGGCTTGATTGCGATCTTCATCACGAGCACCATTTTTTATCTTTTCCAGATTGGCGATAAGTGATTTTAATCCTGCTTCAGCTTGATCTATTTGTGTGACCGTTCTAAGTTCAGCGAGTTCTTTTACTTGTTGTAGTGATACCTCTGCTGCCTTAAGTTGTGCAGCTGCCTGAGTAACTTGTGTCTGGATTTTGATTTCAGCCAATTGTTGTGCCTGAGAATAAGAAACTTCAGCAGATTCCAGAGTGGCTTTAGCTTGTTGAACAGCAAGGTCCAGTTCTTCATGTTCAATAACGGCAAGCTTATCACCTTCATTTACCCTATCACCTTCAGTAACAGAAAGGGAGATGATACGACCTGATATTTTGGGTGTAACATTGACACGAGATTTCGCTTCAATTGTTCCAGATAGTTGTAACTCCGAACGGATTTCTCCCCTTTTCGCTTTATATATTTCTACCGGTTTTGAAATATCAATATCTACTTCTGCTTCAATACCAGACTGTTCAGGTTTCAATATTCGGAACATTGCAATTAATGCAACTACAATTAATATGATAATGGGAATCCAAATCTTTTTCAATTGTGAAATACTCCTTAATGCATGAGAAATTTATCTTTGGTTAGGACCTTCCAATAATATTGTGTCTACTGAATTTTCTGTCCTACTGCTTTTTCAAGTCTTGCAAGGCTAATGACATAATCGTGTTGCGCTTGTAGTCGATTAACTTTTGCTTGCATGAGTGCAAGTTGTGTATCGGTATATTCAACGGATGTTATTAGACCGTTCTCAAATTGGATCGTAGCAATTCTAACGCTTTCTTCTGCCTGAGTAACCGTCTCACGTTGGACATTAATTAATGTATTTGCTTCAAGTAGGGCGAGGTATGCACTACGCACCTCAAATTCAACAGAAGATAACGACTGTTTTGTACCTAATTGCATTTGCTTTAGAATAGTCTCGCTCTGTTTGACTCCGGCACGAGATGCAAACCCATCAAAAATTGGTATATTTATTTGTAACCCTAAACTCCAAATACGATTCATTTCAGTGAGTCTTTCGTTATGCGAAATTTGATAGTTTGAGAAAAAGGAGAGATCAGGAAGGTTACGTGTTTTAGATACACTCAACTGTTTTTCACCAGCTTGTTCATTGAGACGTGATTGTGCGATCTCGGGTCGATTTTCAAGTGAAGTTTCTATCAATTCATCAAGTTGGATATTGACTTCCGGTATCTCGAATGTGCCTTCTACTGAGATATTTTCAAAAAGCGGGATATTCAATAATGTTTTGAATGCATTTTTTGCGGTGATGACACCGTTCTTTGCCCGAACTAATTGCGATTCTGTATTTGCAAGTTGGACTTTTGCACGAAGCACATCAAAATTGGTGGTGGATCCAGCATTAAATGAAGATTCTGCTATTTTGAGTTGTTTTCTTACAAGTTCAACGCCCTGGTTTGCAACTTCTACAAATTCTTGTGCAATGAGCACTCGATAGAATGCCTCATTGACATCTAAACTGAGTTTATTGTAGGCTGCGTTCAATTGCTTTTCAGCTGCTTCGTATTGGAGTTCCGCGGCTTGATATCCGTAGTAAAATCTTCCCCATGCAAAGATAGGTTGGGATAAACTGACTGTCCCTTGAAAATTGTGATGAGCACCAAACTCCAATTCAATTAAATCTGCTTCATTATCTGCACCTGGCATAGACATCGCATCCATCTCTTCTCCTGGGGTTGGAAACCCAAAACCGCCATCAGCAGAAATTACAGATTTTTGAACATCTCTAAAATAGGTATAGTTGCCCGTCGCTAAAAGTCGTGGTAGAAGAGCAGAACGAGCAATATTAATTTGAGTTTTTGCAGATTTCAAACTTTGTTCAGCAGCCTGAATCGCGAGGTTGTTCTGTTTTGCAATTTCTATACTTTCTTCAAGGTTATATATCTTGTGCTCTTCTGCAGAGATAGAAAATGTTAAAAATAATAGTAAAATGGTTCCAACCCAAGTTAAGCGATGGAACCGTAATGAATTCATATATGTCATTTCCTCCACAATATGTAAAATAGATCTCGTGTTTATCAGGAAATTGTGTGTGAGTATTATTTGATTACCATTGAAGGATAATAATTCTTACTATAGCAGCATTTTTATATACACCTTATATCTAAAATTGTTCCATAATTCCGCACGATTAGGCTAATTTATACGTTATTGTTCGGGTGAAATAAAGTACAGCCTGCCTTTTTCATCTACATAAAACCATTCTAAAGACCTAAATAACGTGTGTTTCACAATTAAATCCAATTACCACTGTAGGTTGGGTAAGGGCGAAACCAACAAGTAATGCTCAATAATTCTGCTAATTCAAGAACATTAACGTTTGTGATAAAAAACACCGAAATACCTAAAATTAAATAAACCTGTAAATCACCCTTCACAATCCACCATTCGTTAAACTATAACATCATTTCGAAATGAAACTTTTTATTTATAATTTATTCCGTAGGTCGAAGCGATCAAAGCGAGCTGCGACATGCACACTAAGTCTCGGAGAGACAGCATGCGCGTGTAACATGCTGAAACGCTGATCCTATGAATACCACATTGAGATATCAGAACCCCTTCAACGTCTTCCGCGTCTCCAGTGCCCTCTGTGATTCAGACAGTCCAAGCGATTCTGACAGTAAGTAATCGGTGTTAGAAATCCTTTCTACAACATTACTACGCGACATTGGATAGGACTGAGTGATTCCAAGCAAGACGGTGAATGGCAGTGGCAAAACGGTGAACCAGTAACATATCAAAATTGGTTGCCAGACGATTATTTTACTGAAGCTTGGGTCGCTGATGAAAGAGACAACGTTGTCACAAGTTTTGTTGATGAAAAATGGTATGCAGTTAGTCCTAATAGTGTCATTGTAATGAAGATTAATTTATTCTTTCGGTAATATTAATGTCCTCAAACCTGTAGGCGCGCTTTGTAAGTGCGCTGGACTTCAATAGTAAATTACCGAATTTATTTCTTAACTTCATCATCAATGACCAAGATGGCAATCATTGAAAAAACAGATCTGAAGATAAACATTTCTAAAAAATAAAGTGACCAATCTAATTTCAAATGATTATTTTAACTACGACTGGCAAGTTTATTTGCAAAAATACTGATTAATCCACCCAACATCAGATATCCAAATATGACTTCAAGCGTTACAAGTAAGCGCGCTGTGGCGTTGTCCGCTACGACATCACCGAAGCCAAGTGTGGTAAACGTGACGATACTGAAATAGAAAGAATTCCAAAACGTTAGCGGTTCACCACTATACTGACCAGTCACTTGATGGAATTGTGGTGATAAGGTTTGCATCCAGTCGGGTGTCCACGATGGAAACGGCATGTATGCGATTGCAAACAGAAATGCGAAGAACAGCGACCAGAATGCCCATAGTCCGAGATTGCGTCCATAATCGGAACTCCATCGCCATAGACGCGCCAACATCGGATTTGCTTTATTGAAGGCACGAATAAACTGCTGGTCTGCAACATAACGTTTGAAAAACGGGTTAGCAACTTCGTCCACATATTGACTGTCTAAATAGAATTCAGTCGGTTTTTTCCGATTCTTGGTGAACTTGTTGGCAATTGATTGCCGGATAGTATTAGGAATATACAGAACATCGCGAAAGGAGGCAACCGCTGCAAACTTGGCAGCAGTGAAAAGCGTTGTGCCAATAAATGATGACCGATTAAATACAACGACTTGATCGAAATTTGTGCCAGTACAGTCAAGTGTTCGTTGGAAAAGCACTTGGCTAAAATTCGCATCCTTGTGAAATTGTGCCTCATGGAAAACAACATTATCGAGAAATTGTGCTTGGTGGAAATCAGCGACATTACGAAATCTTGCACGCCAAAAACTTACGCTTCTGTGGAAAACAGCACTATGAAAGTTAGCACGACCAACAAATGTTGTTTCGCGAAATCCGCTATGAAGCATCGTTTCACGATTACCGCTTTGATGTTGAAAGGTGGCTTCATCAAAGTCAACATCTGACTCAAAAACGGAACGTCGGAAAGAGACTTCTTGTTGGAAAACGACTGTTCTGAAATTAACAACGTTTTTGAAAGTGCATCCTATACAGGACAACGTTTTATTGATACAGATTCGGTCATTTTCGTCGCGATCAAGTTCAGCAGAAAATAGGTCAACAACGCCTTCAATTGTGCAATTGTTTAGGATGATATGAGAGGCATCGCTTTCCAAAGCTTTAAGAAGTTCCCGCGCTTCAATCGTCTCATCATGCTTTTCATACATTTATTTATATCTATCCTTATGATTTGAAACGCGTATTCATAAAGCTTAATCATGCATTGTTGCCCATCCCTTGCTGCCCCGTATAGCATCAATAGCAATTTGATAACGCCATCCATCTTGGAAAGTCAAATAAGGTTGGTGTGGACGATCCTGAATATCTGTAAGGAAATCGCGGACGAGTGCAGTCCATTTATTTTGGATTTCATCTCCGATTTGTGGTAAATCGTCTTGTAACTGCTGCGGTACAGAAAGTTCTTCAGTTTCCTCACCAATGTGTTTAGTGATTTGATAGAGAATATGTCCACCTCTACCGACGAGTGTGCCTTGTGTTCCGTAGAAAAACCAACCACCATGGGGTTTATGTGATGGCACGCCCGGATGTGTACGCATTGTTGCAAGGATAGAATCGCTGGAATCTGGATTTAGATGTCCTAACTTAAAGAACGCGGAATAATCCCACTCTGCATCACACTCACGCCACTCAAGTTTTGATGCTTCTTCGTGAGTGATCATCGTGCTTCGCCACACCCGCCAATCGCGTATTTCTGGCACGACTGGTGCTTTCCTTGGATGTATTTTTGCCTCCCCGACTGCGGCGGTAGTTTTCATTCCAGTCATCTGTTCAAGCATACCGAGGCGGTGTGTGAGTCCGTTGTTTAATGCCCCACCACCGTGTGCAAGAGAACTCATCCAATTCCACGGTTTAATCTTGTCTGAAGGGGGACCTGGGATTCTACGGGTATATCCTATATCAACTGCTGTCAAATCTCCGATCACTTTCTGCTGTGTCAGGAGTTCTTTCACATAAGCGACACTTGGGTCGTAACAATGAGTCGCGGCGAAAGCATGTTTCAATCCAGTGTCTTTGATGAGGTCGTAGATATGACCTGCTTCTTCAGCGTTAAGTGCCAACGGTTTTTCACAGATGACATGGCATCCGAGTTCTACTGCAACTTCAATGACTTCGGTGCGTAAAATAGCGGGTGTTGTAACGGCAACTATATCAGGTTTATGTTCCAACAAACTCTTTTTCCAGTCAATTGATGCGTCAGGTACACCTAATCCATCGGCGACTCTCTGCACGATATCTGATTTGCGCGCACAGATTGCAACTACTTCCACATCGTAATGTTGAAAAGCTTTTGTGTGACCTTCCGCTGACCATCCTGCCCCAACAACAACGGCATTTAATTTTTTCTTCATACCAAATTTTGTCTCCTTGCTATAGTTCAGTTACAACAATAGTTGTAAATCATGGAGTAGTGGTATTGCGATTCGGAGATTGTGTCTACCGGAAATGTGATGTTAACTCCTACTGGCAAGCTTATTGGCAAAAATACTGATGAGTCCACCAAGCATAACATATCCGAAAATGACTTCAAGTGTGACGAGGATGCGTGCGGAGGTATTGTCTGCAACTACGTCTCCAAACCCCAAAGTCGTAAAGGTTACAATGCTAAAATAAAAGGATTTCCAAAACGTTAATGGTTCATCTGCTTGGTCACCAGTCACTTGATGGAATCGAGGCATCGTTTCCTGAAGCCATTCTGGAAACCATGACGGTGCTGACATATACACAAATGAGAACGAAAGTGCAATAAGCAATGACCAAAGTGCCCAAAGAGCAAGGCTGCGACCATAATCTGAACTCCATCGCCAAACCAATGCCCAAAATGGATGGATTTCTTTGAATGCACGTACATACTGTTGATCTGCTACGTAACGTTTGAAAAATGGATTCAGTACCCCATTTATGTCTTCACTATCTAAATAGAATTCCGTTGGTTGCATTGACTGATGAGTAAACTTATTCCCTAACCACTGCCATATCGTGTCTGATATATAACTCACGTTTCGATAGGATCCCGAAACAAAAAACCGTGCTGCAGTGAAATCAGTCTCTTCGCAAAACGTCGACTCATTGAAAACAGCGATATCTGAGAATCGTGCTTGTACGAAATCTAATTTCTTGCTAAAAACCGCTCTGTTGAAATGTGAAGCATCTTGGAAGATGGCATTTCTAAAAACCGCGTTTTCTGAGAATTGTACATCGTTAAAATCTGCTACCTGCTGAAAACGTATTTTTGAAAAACGGGCGGTTCCATTGAAAACTGTCCCACGGAAAAGTGCTGGACCTTCAAATACTGATTCTCCAAAGTCACAGGTATTTTGAAACACAGTCCCGCCAAAGTGGACAGAATCTCGGAAGACTGAATTTCCAAAAAAGACCTCTTTTTGGAAATTGGTTTTCTCAAATTTGATGGTGTTTTTGAATTCACACCGGATGCAAACAATTTCCTTATCAACGATGAGTTGTTCTTCAACTTCCGCAGCAGATTTTGATGAAAGGACGATTACACCTTCAATAATGCAATTTGTCAAAAATATGCTTGCATAATCTCCTTGCAAAATTGAGAGGAATGTATCTGCATCAAGGGTCTGTTCGGTACCGTGGTAAACTTGCATTTCAACTCCATACGTCTTTATATGAAATGAAACCTATAAAAAGTGCACACTTCCCGGTAGATGTAGTTTTCTAACCGCATCTATGACACAGAATAAACACCGATTCGGTTAGGAAACCGAACCTACCGTTGGGTATAAATAATTATGGATTTACTATAATTTGACTAAAATGGATATGCAGCGGTTCAATTTGTGAAGATAACACACTTACAGAACGTTTCTTTGAGTGAATGTCGGGTTATGCTAAAATTTCGTTAACGACGCGCGCTTTTTCTTCAACGCCAGTTAACCGATGATCGAGTCCTTGGAACTTATAAGTCAACCGTTCATGGTCAATACCGAGTTGGTTCAGTATCGTAGCGTTTAGGTCTCGGACAGACACGGGGTCTTTGATGACGTTATAACTGAAGTCGTCAGTTTCACCGTGAACGATACCCCCTTTTACTCCGCCGCCTGCCATCCACATCGTGAAACACTTCGGATGATGATCGCGTCCATAGTTATCCTTCTTAAGAGCACCTTGACAGTAGACAGTGCGCCCGAATTCACCGCCCCATACAACAAGGGTATCATCAAGCATACCGCGTTGTTTCAGGTCTTGGACGAGTGCAGTTGCGGGTTGGTCAATATCACGACACTGGTTTCGAATATCGTTCGGTAAGTTTCCGTGCTGGTCCCAACCGCGATGAAAGATTTGGACGAGTCGAACATCGCGTTCCATCATCCGACGCGCAAGAATACAGCAATTCGCAAATGTTCCGGGTGTGTCTACCTCTGGACCATACATTTCCTTGACCTTATCCGATTCTTGTTTTAAATCTGTGAGTTCAGGGACAGAGGACTGCATACGAAACGCCATCTCATATTGTGAAATACGTGCATGCGTTTCAGGATCACCAACCTCCTCATAGATTTCTTCGTTTAGTTTTACCAGAGAATCAAGCATCCGCTTGCGTGCCTTATCGCTCATACCTTTCGGATTTGATAGGAATAGCACTGGATCGCCTTGACTGCGAAGGAGCACACCTTGATGTTCTGAAGGTAAGAAGCCTGAACCCCAGAGTCTATTGTATAATGCCTGCGCAGACTTTCTACCAGTCCAAGTTGCATTCATCACGATAAAAGAAGGGAGATTATTATTATCAGTTCCTAACCCATAACTGAGCCATGCACCAAGACTCGGTTTGCCGGGTGTTTCATCACCGGTACAAACAAAGGTGATTGCGGGATCATGGTTAATCGCATCAGTATGTAACGATTTGATGATAGCAATGTCTTTTACCATAGAAGCAGTATGTGGGAGTAATTCGCTAACCCAAGCACCATCACTCCCATTGTCATGCTGTTTGAATTCAAATATAGAAGGTGCAATTGGAAAACGTGATTGTCCGGAGGTCATTGTAGTGAGACGTTGTCCCATACGTACTGTCTCTGGTAGGTCTTTATCAAACCATTCACCCATCTTCGGTTTGTAATCATACATATCCATTTGCGATGGGGCACCGGACATGAATAGGTAGATCGCCCGTTTTGCTTTCGGGGCAAAGTGTGGGAGTTCTGGTAAACCGCCAACCCGTGTACCTGCTTGTTGTTCAAGAGCATTTGCTATGCTATTTGGCAGTAGTGAGGAAAGGGCTGCGCCGCCAAGTCCCATCGCACATTTTCCAAAAAATTGACGACGGGTTTCAAGTTTTAGATATTCCTTAATCGGGTCCATTATTTAACTCCTTCGACGATGCTCGTTTAAATGAGGGGTGTGCATAAAGAATTCAAGGTTATAAGATGTACTAATATGTTAGTGATACTCACAACGGCTAAAGCCGTGTGTTTCTTTTAGCACACAACTCTCCTGTGTGATTCCTGCTTCCGTCTCTCGTGCCTCCGCATGAGGTCTTATTCGGACTCCACAGGCGTTTAGTCTCTCTGTCTATCCGACAGCGAGGTGTCTAAGGTTTATTGCAGCGTTGAC
>JAJDWI010000053.1 GCA_022825665.1 Candidatus Poribacteria bacterium | reverse complement strand
GTGCGAAAGGTGTGAAGTCTGAAATCGGTCGGACAAGGAACTATCACAAGAGACAGGTTCTTAAATTGACACCTGTGGTGCGGTTTCCTAACCGCACCGGACTTTGATGTAATATTACCGAATCTATTTTTTAATCTTCATGAAACCGCACCTACCAGGGAGTGTAAACATATTTTTGGATTTCACTATAATGGTATAAGATATTTATATACCGATTGTAGATTGATACAAGTATAATAGTTTAACAAAAACTAACTAAAATTAACGGTTAATTCATTATAATGTCTAATATAGGAGGTATTAGATGTTACGCCAATATCTCACCAACAAATGGGTTCTCAGTGCTATCGGTTTTCTGATAGTGCTATCCGTTGCGTGTGTCCTCTGGTATCAGCACGATATAGCTGATGAGAAACAACAGATAGTTGAAGCCGAGAAGTTACTCAGACAATTTGAAAAATCACAGAAAACGAATATCGTAAAGGAAAATGTAAACGACAATCCTGCGGAAAGCAATACTCCTACCGCAGAGAAACCGATTACCGATGATACTTCCACGGTGTCTACCAATGATGAAACATTATCAACGGAGGACAACCAAGAAGAAACTATAACTGTAGCCGGTAGAGTGATACGACTTTCAGATATACCAGATGTCCCCAAAGAATCACCGCACGGATTTGGACCGTTCCCAGAAGTTCCTGATGATTACAACGATATGGCTATCTGGAATGCAACGGACTACTACACGTTATCACCAGAAAGCCAGAGGTCATTAGAACTTCTTGACAGGGTTTTAATCAAACTTTGGTCATCTGGAGAAAGAAATTTCAAAGGAGGCAAACTTGACGGGAATAACGGTAAGGTTTATCCGAACTACTTTAACACGGTTTATATCACCGTTGAGGATCGTGTATCCGTGGACGGAACGGTAGTGCCAGCAATAAGCCGACAAGTCGGACAAGCTCCCGTTGGTGTAGACCTTCTAAACCCACCTTCACACATAAATGTTTTAGATTATGAAACTTCGGGTATTGATCCATTTCAGTATCTCGACCTACCATAAAAGGAGATTATAATGTCAAAACAACGATTTTTCACAACAATTATGTCCGTAATAATTCTTAGCGTAATTTTTCAAGGAACCAATGCTCATGAAGGCGAAGTTCCTGGTTACCACGACCAAGGCCTTATAACTGGTCATTCTCATGCAACGATTTACCATCACACCCCAGTGATAGGTTCATATACTGCAACAGCCACTTGTTCTGTCTGGGCATCAGAGGATCCACATCCTAAAAAATTCGTAAAAGGGTTTTACGAGATATCTGCACACGCACGAAATACCTTAGGTCCTGTAGTAAAGGAGGCAAAGACCAAAGCAGATTATTTTTCAGGCAATCTGTTTGATTATGTCAATGATCAAGAAGAACAAGATCTCACCTTCACTGGGTTAGTAGCTAACGCAAAGGGTGGTGGAAGTGCTACTTTATACTTAGAAGAAGTGTTAGAAGGAAAACGCCGATCCACTCCTCTCTATCACGTTCACAAAAATACCCTGCCCAGTTGGAACATTCCCGACAATGTATGGGAAGCTATTGCGCCAGTCTGCAGAATCTGCTACGATTCAGGTTGCAACGTATGTAACAACAATTGATATATCATTCTGCAATCCGGTATTTGTCTGAATCACGGAAGGCACTGAAGACGCAGAAGACGCAGAAAAACCTCTTCCTTCTGTGTCTTCCGCGTCTTCAGTGTTTTCAGCGATTCAGACAGAACCACACATTACTACTCCTTCGGTATCTTCAACAGCAAGTAAGGGTCAATCCCTTCAGACTTATGAAAGATTTTGACACCACGTTTTATTTTCGGTCCATCCAGATTAGGAGGTCCAGGATGTCCAGGATGACCAACCATATCTTCTGGATGTCCACCTATACTCGTGAAACGCCTACCGAAACCGATCCCAAAGATTTCCAAACTTGGTTCCCAATCGGCAAACGCAATACCTTTAATTGTTGGCTGAACCAATCCTGTCTGATGTGAGATCGACATTCCTGAAATACCGCGCACACCGCGTTTCCACAACTCAACCCAAACACGATCCATCAATTCAAAATTTGCTCCTTTTCCACCTTGATCAAATATATCTTGTATTGGAAAATCTGCGGGGATTTCAGGATACGGACCGAATCCGAAAGGTGATACACGTTCCTCTTTATCTGCTATATTTTCATCTGCTAAGGGTTTCTGTTTATTTTCTGCTTGATTGGGTTCATCTGCCAAAGGTTCTTTTCTGTGGTGTTTTGAGTGTTCCACCAGTTTCGCGACGACTTTATCAACATCGTAGTCTTCTGGATCTGGCTTTGGTTTTTCCATAGCACACCCACAGAAAACAGCACAGACAACGACAAGCAAGAGTCCCCAGTATATGTTATTGCGCATGTGTCTTCTCCTTTAGTGGAAGTATTGATATGCATAGTATACTACAGAAATGCATGTATCTCAATATCCTAAGTGCCGCTGGTTCTTTGTCAAAATCATGGAATGCACGGAATACACTGAGGACGCGGAAGGGTTTTGGTGATGGTGTATGTATTTTGTCTGAATCAGGATTTACAAATCAACGGTATGAATGCCATTAGGCATTCCCCGGGATTATAGGATTTTCAGGATTGGAGAATTGTCTGAACCAGGATTTTCAGGATTTGTAGATTTTCAGGATTATGAGTTTGATACGCCAATGTTCCCTTACAAAAAGTAGCCGTTTATCCTTTGAAAGGGGATACATACCTACAAACTCCAATCCTGTCCATCCTGGTAATCCTGTGAATCCTGGTTCAGACATCTATCTTGGAGATCGCTCCGACCTACGATCCGTTTTGCTGTTCTTGTAGTGTTTGCTTGAATGCGTCTAAACTATCTGTCGTGTGAGCAGTTCGGTTGAGTACCTTCAACCGATTTAAATCTGTTATCTGTTCGAGTTCAGGTTTTAGAGATTGAACAGCATCTAATGGAAACTGCATCCCAAGCAGATCTATAATAGATTCAACAGCAAACTTTCTTTCACCTTGTTCAATCCCTTCGGTTTTGCCTTGTTCAATCCCTTCGGCTTTACCTTCTGCTTTACCTCGTGCAAAAACTGCTTCTGCGCCAGTCATGATATTTTCAACCTCCTTATCCAATGTATGTGTTTGTAGAAGTTCTCGCATCTCACCTTGTTCATTTTCGTGTCGTCTATGAAACACGAGATTCAATATGTATAAAATGGCATTCCTACGCTGCGATTCTGTCATTGTGTGGATGGTATCCAACTTTGCAATAACTTCAAGCAGCACTTCTATCATTGTTTCTTTGTCAGCATGCTCATTTTGCAGCACTTTTAGCAACCAACCGAATGGATGGTTTGTTTTCGTCAATTCCGCTGCATCAGTCTCCTTCACACCGAGAAGGAGCGTGTCAAAACTCGGCACAAAACGAGACAATATCTCTGGGACATCCATCAATGCTGACAACGATAGAGGTGTCTGCCATCGTTGTGTTCCCGTATAAAACACAATCGGGAGGATTGGACGCAAACGCCACTTGCTTTTCGGCACGTCCGATGCTTCCAACTCCCGTCGCTGTCCATCCCATATTTGACACATATAGAATAACAGCCTGAATGCCATCATCGGGTCAATCGTGGACTGATGTTCAATCAATATGTAGATGAGCAGATCGTCTGTCTCAGATGTGTCTCGAAATGGCACGCTGAACACCATATCAGACTCTAACTCTCGTAGCGTATCCGACACAAAACTCCTGTTCAGTTCAACAAGACCATCAAAGTCAAGATATTCAACGAGTTCATTCGCTACGATCTCTACTAAACCGCGTATGTTTTCTTTCTCTTTGAACAACCACCTTGCACTCTTGTCAGGGAAATGTCCGACAGGGATAGTGAAAAAATCGCGTATTTCCTTTTCTGTAGACATCTCTTCTCCTGACCTAATGGTATGTAGACATAGTATAACACGGTCTTAGTGTGAGGTCAATAGATTTTATGTGGGATTCAGACAATGTCGTAGGGCGGGGGACCCACTCCTCCTAAGAGAGGCACTTAACGTCTCGCTTTCAAAGCACCCCACACCGTTGGCAGCTTCTCAATTGCTTCCACACCGAGACCGATACCCGATTCGTAATTGCGGATCACTTCCTCGTGAGTCAACGCGCGATCATAAATCCGCACTTCATCAAAAACACCTTCAAAAACCCCGATGCCTTCCCCTCATAATTCACAGCACCCAGAAATATAGGCTCAACATAAGCAACTGGATCTTCTATATTTGAACAATAAAGTTTTTCCATAATGACAGTGCCGTCAATATAAACCGTATTTTTATAGCAGACACCTATCAGCTCTATAGGTATTCCAACTTGTATAAAATGTTGTCTTCGCTCTTCCAATTCCGCTTCATTCGCAAGTCTTGTTGTATAAACTATCTGATGCCATTCACCATCTGAGACAGGAACCACTCTACCAGAACCGGACTGCCTACATCTTCCTTTTTCTCCCCTCCTACTCCATTCAATATTGATCCAATCTGGAGCCGTCATAATATCGGCAGCATCATCAAATCCAAAACTACAATTGATCAAAATGCCATTGCCGTTACGCCACCCTCTACAAGGTTGTTCAATCACTCTATAGATCACACTCCATCTTTTAGTAAGTGTTGTTTTTATCCATGCTTCAAATGTGTATTGACCGATTTTTCTTCCAAAATTACCTACATTAGGTAAACTCACATAATCCCCATCTCCATCCAATTCAAGACCACCTTTTACATATCCCTCAACTCTTTTCGGATTTCCAACAAGCGTTGCGTCGTTTTCATCCCAAACATCTTTGACTGTTCTCCCTATAATTGTCCCTTGATCAAAAGTCCAATACGCGACCAGACCATCTGTTACAATGGTTTTGGCGTTGGTATTGACAGTGCTGATGAGAGCGATGATCGTGATTGTCAATATTAACCTTATATTTTTCATCGGAGTTTCTCCTTTTATTTTTACATATTATGACGTGTGAAACGACAAAACGGGTGCAATTCTTACATACAAGGAGAATTCAGGCAATTAATATGTGTTTTTGTCAATCCTACAAGGGCAACCTCTTCCTTCAGCGTGTTCAGTGTGTTCAGTGGTTTCCGCGATTCTGACAGTTCTTTTTCTGAACCTGGATTTTCAGGATTATAGGATTTACAGGATTGGAGTTTGCGGGTATATATTCCGTTTCAAAGGATAAACGATTACTTTGGCAAAAGGAGTTTGGCATATCATTCTCTTATCCTATAATCCTGAAAATCCTGGTTCAGACTATCATTTTATGCACCCTTTTGGTAAGAAAAAAGTATCTTATAGAAATTAAAATCTTGAAATGTATCAATTCATATCAAGATATTTTACACTAATAAGATATACACCGATATTGGAGAATTGTAATGTTAGATGATGATGTTCTACTCATACATAAGATATTATCAGGCGACGACACAGCCTTCAGCACCTTAGTCCAAAGGTATCAAAAGGGCGTGCATGCTTTTGCATGGCGGAAAATAGGCGATTTCCACCACGCAGAAGAGATCACCCAAGACACCTTCATTCAGGTCTACAAAAACCTTTCCACACTGAAGAATCCGAACCATTTTGCTGGATGGTTATATGTAATCGCCAATCGTCTATGTATCAAGTGGCAGGAAAAAAGAAGAACAACGATCCAATCGTTAGAAGGCACATCAATATTCAAGATAAACACCTCATCATATAACAGATACATATCCGAGCAGAGGGAGGCAGAGTCGACCGAGAAACGACTTGAAATAGTCAACAACCTTCTGAAAAAACTGCCTGAAAGTGAACGGACAGTCATCACACTCTATTACTTAGGCGAAATGACTGCCAAAGAGATTGGCAAGTTTTTAGGTGTATCAATTAACACGATAAAAAGCCGACTTCGCCGTGCGCGACAGCGGTTAAAAGAGGAAGAAGCAATGATTCAAGAAAACCTAAGCAGTATCCAGTTTCCGACACAAATGACCGAAAACATTATGAACGCTATATCACAACTAAAACCCAACACGCCATCTGGAAGTAAGCCGTTGATCCCGTTAGGTATATCCGCAGCATCAGCGATAATTGTCTTATTGATGATAGGTATCGGTGGGCAATACCTGTTTCAATTCCAGCAACCGTATAGTTTAGAGGCAACATCCGAAGCAACGATTGAACTTGTTGACACACAAATTGTGCTCGCTTCTCCAGCAGATACAGCGGAACGAAATCAGATCGGTCTCTCAGAAACAACGAATAACAGCAACGGTGAAGGACAGAAACCAGACACGACCCTATTTAATGCAGCACATGCAGATGACATAGATATTTCAAAACCAAGTCGTGAATGGGTGCCAACCAAAGGTCCAGAAGGCGGACCCGTTGATTCTGTGTTCACATCAACTCGTGGGGATGTCTACGCAGGAACGCTCAACGGTCTCTACAAACTTACAAACGATGGACAAGCATGGAAACTCGTCCACACTATCAAAGACGCGCCGTATGCGACACAATATACCGGGTCAACATGGTGGCTTATGGCAGAACGGCAGGATACGGTTTACCTCGTTACCAGCACAGAAATATTAGCATCTACAGACAGAGGCGAAACATGGAGCCATTTCTGTGAGTGTATAAAAGGCAAACTTGTTGATGTCGCATTAACGGACGGAATACAAGGCGCGCAGAGCGATATGACGATCTACCTCGCTTATACGAACGGTGTATTCCGCAGCGATAATGATGGTAAATCTTGGACACCGCTACCCGATGGTATAACAGACAGGAAAATCCATGCAATCACCGCAATTGGTAACACCGTCTTTGTTGGGACAGATAAAGGACTATTTCGTCTGAAATCGGATACGTGGGAACAGGTGCAAGTTGACGGAAAAGTGGAAAATGTCCGTGCGTTGGCAAGTGCTGGAGATCGACTCTATGTTGACGTAGGAAAGAAGGCTCAGAATCCAATATTGTCTCAATTTCTGTCAATGATGACAACCCGCAAACCTCCAAAGACATTGTTTCGTTCTACAGACATGGGAGACTCGTGGGAATCAATAGATCCTGAAAAAAGACACTTGAAAATGAGTGGAAAGACGACTATTGGGTTCTCCTCAGGCAAAACCAGTACTGAATCTACGAATACAGTAAAAATTGTTGCTCACCAAGACAACCTACTGATCATTGAACGGGACAACAATTACTACTCAAAGGATGCGGGTGATAATTGGAAGATGATGCCTACATGGCTTTTAGACAACAATTCTCTACCCGAAATCGCAATATTAAACGAAAACACCTTTTACAGCAATGGCGATGAAGGTGTCTATCGCACAACCGATGCAGGTAAGGGATGGACTCAACTCAGCACAGGGTTAGCGAACACCTTCGTTATGAACTTAGTCGTCGTAAATGATGCACTCTATGCTAACATAGGGCGCGGTCTTGTCGTCTCTTATGACGGTGGAGAATCGTGGGCAACTGTTCGTGGTGAAACACAAAACATCCACAGTATGTTGAAAGCTAACGGTGTTCTCTATATCAAAAGTTCCGATAAACTGATGCCCGAACTTAGTCATTTACCTGCTAAAAACCAATGGGTATCCTCTATCCCTGGAATGCCGAACATTGAGGTGCCAGACTTCAACAAGTTGATGGAGGAAAAAATCGGTCAAGCGTTCTTGGCAACACTTCAAGAGGAGGCTGAGAAGGACATTGAAGAAGGCAAAAAGATTGATCCTGAACAATTCGACACAGAAAAGTTCAATGAATCTTATAGTCAGATTGTGGATGCTAATCTAAACCAATCCTTTCTATTTTCGTTTGGAAACTTCGCTGTGAGTGGTGCGACCTATTATATGGAATCTAATCAGAAGTTGTTCAGATGGAAACCTGGTGCGGCTGAATGGCACAACACTGGACTAATAGACGATAGTGAATATGGTGAATTTGACAGTCTTGACTCTATCGGTTTCAAAATCGCTGTATCGGGAGACACTGTTTACGTTGGCAAAAGAGAGGGGCATTTGATGTTATCATCCGATGAAGGTGATATGTGGCAAGATGTTACCGACAATCTGCCTTTTGTTGTTGAACAATTCCATGATATTACTTTCGCTGGGCAGAATGTCTATGTAGCTACCGACAAAGGCGTTGTGTGGTCAAACAACGGTCTCAAATGGCACACACTCACTGGTCCAGAGGGCAAACCTCTCTTTATGCGTAGATTGGTTGTTGACGATACAACAGTTTACGGAGAATCCAATCACACAATATATCAATTGAGCAGAAACACAGGCAACTGGCAACAAGTTACGCCTAAAATCCCACATTTTGTTATATGTTTTGATGTTGATGGAGACACGGTCTATGTCGGAACAGCAGGACGCGGTGTTCTCCGCTTCTCACTTTGAGTCTCGTCGTATGTGCGGGGTCACCTCGCCCGTTCTTCTGTCTGAACCATGATTTTCAGGATTTGTAGATTTCCAGGATTTGAGTTTGCGGGTATATATTCCGTTTCAAAGGATAAACGATTACTTTGGCAAAAGGACCTTCGCATGTCAGTCTCTTATCCTGCAAATCCTATAATCCTGAAAATCATGGTTCAGACAATTAGGATTTCCAGGATTTGAGTTTGCGGGTATATATTCCGTTTCAAAGGATAAACGATTACTTTGGCAAAAGGACCTTCGCATGTCAGTCTCTTATCCTGCAAATCCTATAATCCTGAAAATCCTAAAATCCTGCAAATCCTGGTTCAGACAACAAAATACATGTATACAACCCTGCACGTATACATCCCTAAGCCTCTCTTCTCTTATCCTGAAAATCCTGAAATCCTGCAAATCTTGGTTCAGACATTTCGCAGCTCGCTCCGACCTCCGACTGCTTCAAAATAAATATGTCTCAATTCTACAATATATGATATAATGCCCTCATACATCCAAATCAGCGAGAATACACCATGAAAAACACGTTATTCATCCTCATACTCACTATTTTACTCACAATACCATCAATCACCCTAACCTCAGCAGAGGTTATCACAGATGGACTCGTAAGCTACTGGACATTTGATAAAATCGACATTATCAACGACACGGCAAAAGATGTTTGGGGCGAAAACAACGCAACAATACACGGAGACCCTAACACCGCTACAGGTATCGTTGGAGAAGCATTCAAATTTGATGGTAAAAACGATTATGTTGACCTAACTACGCTTGGGGATTTTGGAGAACAGTTAGGGAAATCCACCTTTGAGGCTTGGATAAGAACTACTAACACGACTGATTGGATGACACTCATAAACACAAATGGACATCTGTGTCCTAATTGGGGAATTCAAATCAACGCGAGAAAAACGAAAGATGCTCTTGTCCCAGCGGAAAGGATGCTTTCCTTCAACCATAGCCTAACAGATGGAAAACAGTGCTTTCCGATTGCTCTCGGAGACTATTCACCTGTATTTGATGGGAAATGGCATCATATCGTCTACATACTGGATTTTGAGATAGATGATGCAGGGGGACGCGGTCAGGAAAGGGTCTATATTAACTCTATCCGAAGACCAAGGTCAACAACAAATGTTCAGGAAGGATTCGGCTTCTTTCCCTTCACCGCCCCTATCATTCTCGGTGCGAGGAAACTGGATGACACAGCTGTCAGTTTCTTCAAAGGATACATAGATGAAGTCCGCATATACGACCGTCCGCTTACAGAAAACCAAATCATCAAAAACTACGCAGCCAGAACCCAGTTCTCCGTTCACCCCAAACAAAAACTGACAACCTTCTGGGGCAGCCTCAAGCAGTGATATTTTCTGAACCAGAATGGACAGGATTGGAGAAGAGGTTTCTCTTCGTAGGGGCGGGGTTGCCCCGCCCGTTCTTGTGTCTGAACCAGGATTAGCAGGATTTCAGGATTACCAGGATAAGAAAATGGTATGACAATGTTACTTGGCAAAAGGTAAGCGGGCATCCTTTGAAAAGGTATCTATAGACACAAACTCAAAATCCTGAAAATCCTGTAATCCTGAAAATCCTGGTTCAGACAATGCATAGTAGAACGCGCAATCATACCGCTGAATGAATGTCAATCGGGATTCATAAAAATAGCGGAATAGTGGATTGACACAGAAAACAAGTAAGGATACTGTCAGAAATCACTTCGTAGATGAATCAAATTGAATATCGGGAAAACGTCGATCGCTTTTCTTCGTCGGTTTAACACGTAACTTCCCAGGTATTTTTAGTTTGTCATAGATTGATTCAGGATCTTTAAAGAACTTGTCTGTGATTTGCCAGAACTGAAGTCGTGGAAATGTGAGTCCTTTATACTTGAACTTTTCAATTTCACCAGCAATTTCTTGCATTTCGGAGGTAACAGGTTCAAGCGTCATCAATATAACTATATCTGTTGTATCGTTTTCAATATATTCCAGAAGTGGACGCACCTGATCTGGACTTGGTTTTCCGGCTTTAAATTCTGCGACAAACCGCACATCTGACCTTTTCTCGTCTCTCAATGCCCATAATGCAATGTCCGATTTTTTGTCAACATTTTTAGATGGCATAAGATTAAGCCGTGTTGCTGCCCAATATGCTAATATATTATGTTTCGTTTCTTGACTTGCGAGTTCTCTCACCTCCTCAAAGTTTTTTGGAAATCCTACTATCTCGTAGTCTGACTGTTTTAAATTGTACCTATCCTTCAGACGACGTTCTGTTACATCCAATGCAATAATTGAGCTGTCAATCCCTATCCATTTCCTATTGAGTGCTTGCGCAGCATCAAGTGTAGTACCACCACCACAGAAAGGGTCTAATACCACGTCTCCTTCCTTAGAAGATGTTTCTATCATACGTGTGTAAAGTAGGCTTGGCTTTTGTGTGGGATAGCCCAGACGTTCTGCAACCATTGGGGAAAGAATTCCAATGTCATCCCAAACATCACGCAAGAATGCATCGTCAGTTCTTGTTCGTATTCTTTTATATTTCTCCTTATCATCTTGCATACGATCCGGTTTTCTGCCTATTGTATCTTTTACTGTATATCGACGAAATAACTCGTTTTCATATATAGGTTTGGGTGTAGTGAAAGCATAATCTTCAGTTTTCGTATAGAACAAGATAATATCGTGCATTCTTCGGTATTTTTTTGAAGCACTTGAAGGACTACGATAATACCACACTATTTCATTCTTAAAAGAGTTACTTTCCTTTCTATTGTCATGGTTCCAGATAGCATCCATTAGCACTTTAATATAATGACTTATATTAGGATCACAGTGCATATACATGCTACCGGTTTCTGTGAGTATTCGGTGCATTTCGACAAGTCTCGGTCCCATAAAAGTAAGGTATGCACGCATTGCGCCTTTGTTGCCAGTCATAGCATTGCTTAGCAACATATCGTATCCACTCAGATATTCATTGAGTGCTTTATAGATTTTACAACTTTCAGATCGTTCTTTAATGCCAACTCGTGCGTCTTCTGCTTTTTCATCCCAAGTACAGGTGTGTGTGGACGATTCATTCTTAGTAGAGAAAACACTGATATATTCCTTATTGTCGATTCCAGTGTTGAATGGTGGGTTTGCACAGATTAAGTCCACAGATTCATCCTTGATTTTCCGTAAGATGTCAAGATTGTCCCCCAAATATAGTTTATTCATCTTTTTCCTCACTTGTCTTGAGTCTGATAACTTCTTGTAATAGTGAACTAATTTTAGCAACCATTTCTTCATTTTCTTGCTGTTTAGCACGTTCTAATAAAACTTCCAAGTCTTGTCTTACACCTTCAAGATCATCATTATCAAGTTCAAATTTTAACAGAGTTTCTGCTCTATGATAGCAAGCATATATATCATTAGGGTTAATTTCAATTGCTTTGTCAAAATCATCAAGTGCAGAAGAATATTCCTGTAATTCCTTCAATATTAGTGCACGTTCATAATAGGCATCAAAAAAGTCCGGTTTTAAACTAATTGCTTCACCTAAATCATGCAAAGCTTCTTCTTCCTGACCAAGTTCATACTTACTCCGTCCACGTCTATAAAATGCATCTCCATAATCTTCTTTTTTACTAATTGCAATGTCATAATCATTTATGGCATCCTGATATTGACCTTGTTGTTGGTATAAATAACCTCTATTGTAATATAGCTCTGCGGAATCAAATTCTAACTCTATTGCTTTGTTAAGATCCTGAAATGCATTTTCGTTTTCTTCAATAGAAACATACCCCATTCCTCTATTGTAATATACTTCTGCATCATTAGGATTAATAACAATAGCCTCTGTGAAATTTTCTATTGCATCTTGGTATTGCTTATTTTCAAAAGCATATTGACCAAGATCTTTATATGCTTGAAATGTTGTTACTGTATAGGTTGCAGCCTCACGATTTACCCATGCGAAACCTTCAAAATCTGGGAACAACCTATCTTCCGTATAACCCGTTGTTCTTTCAAGATCTGTGAGTATTTTCTCCTTACACTCTCCATCAATGAAACATTCCTTATATGCCTCAATCTCATAGTTTCCAAATAGTAAAACAGATTGTTGTGCGATAATTCGGTTGTTCTGATATTTAGGTTTTAAGTAATAGAGTGTAGAACCCGTATCTTCTTTGAGATAAAAGTCAATTCTTTTCTCCGATTGTTCATTTGTTTCCTCCACTTCACCATTTCTTTTCTTAGCTTCTTCATTCAAAAAATCAGGTGTAATTTCGGTATATTTTGGCTGTTTAATCTTGACAGCAGAGACTTTACCGTCCGGAAGTTTATCATTGTTTATCAAACCACCGTTTTCGTCCTTTTTCTGTTTTTGTTGACAAGCAAACCAAAGTGCGACATGTGCGCTGAAACTAAAATCTATCAGACAGGTTGCAGCACGAAAATGCTGAAGTTCAACAAGGATATCTAATTCACTCCATTGCTTGCCGTCCTTCTGATCGTAACCACGTTGTTGTGCAATTCTGATTAAATCTTTATTAGTATGGAGAAATTTGACAAAGTTCCTTCCATTCTCTTCTGGTCGTCGGTAAGCGGATGCTTGAATTTTGTATATTTTATTCGGAACACCTCGAAATACATAATCCCCTTCATCAAATTGCTTTGACCATGTTATAAAATCATCAAGTGATTTTATTAGATTTTCTTCGTTTTGTGTTTCTTCGTTTGAGTGGATTTTCCAAAACACAAGTGGTGGTTTTTCAGCTTTTCCATTTCCCTTCAGATTATCCAATGCTCTTTCAACAGGATGAATCTTTGCTGTGTGTGGTAAGCCACCATGACTTACATGTATTTCTTCAACTTTTGTTTTGATTTCATTTAATTCTTTTGTTTGTCCAGCGAATAGTTCAATGATAAGTTGTTCCGCTATACTCGGAACTAATTTTTTATTTTCACTGATATTCATGATGTTTTTTAGGTAAGATTCTCCAATTCCAGTGAATTATCCCCTGATGTAGTGGGAGGGTGGCAGAACGTGAAAGAAATTTGTTCAAACACCCGATACTGGTTTAGAATAGTATATCTTAATGTGTATTAAGTTGTCAACATTTTAGGCACAACCGTACAACCTACAGGATTATTTAGTTCTCAGTATTTCTGACCTGTTATTTCACTAACGTAAATGTTTCAAATATGATTCAGCAAATCCGAAAAGTCCGTATTTCGGAGCGAGCGTAGCGACATATTGTGTCTGAACCGGGATTTTCAGGATTACAAGATTTTCAGGATAAGAGAATGATATGCCAATGTCCTTTTACAAAAGTAATCGGTCATCCTTTGAAAAGGTATCTATAGACACAAACTCAAAATCCTGCAAATCCTGTAATCCTGAAAATCCCGGTTCAGACAGAATGTTATTGACAAGAATTTACAAAAATGTTAACATGGATAATGAATTAGATAAAAAATGATATGCAGGTCGCTAAAACTCAGCGTGAGTATATCATTAAACCTGCTTAATAATTTTGTGGAGGAAACATAATGAAGTATATTGCATATTTATGCATCGCAATGCTTATGCTCTTAGGGGTACAACTGTTGGTACAGGCTGATGTCAGTACCGAAGGTTTGATCCTCTATTTCGGTTTCGATAGAGAAAGTGGCGGAAAAGTTGATGATGGCACTGGTGAAGGGAATGACGGCGCACTGATGGCTGGTGCGGAAATATCAACGGCTGAGAAAATGCATGGGTCAGGATCGCTGGAAATCGTTGACCAGAACGCAAGTGTCCATGTTGAACCGTTTGATGCGTTAAATGAATATCAGGATAACTCTTATCTCTTCTGGATCAACTTTATTGAAGGTCCGAATGGTGCTTGGAGCCAAATTATTGCGAAACCTGCACCGGGTCAAGATCGTTCACCGGGTATCTGGGTGCGTCCTGCTGAGTTAGGGATTCACTACAGGTTTAACCCTGGCAACACAGGTGCGGGTTACGTCGGTCCAGGTGGAAATAACACCCAATTTGAAACCGACAAATGGTATCACGTTGCCGGTGTTAAAGAGGATGGCACATTGACCTTTTACACGGATGGTGAGTCAAGAGGCACATACGCTGTTTCACAACCCCATGCACAAGGCGCGGATAAGATGTATATTGGGAAAAGTCCGAGCTATCGGGCGGCTACATTCTACATTGACGAACTCTATGTCTTTGATAGAGCATTGGATGCAGATGAAATCTCAGACGTAATGAATGGTTTATTGCTTCCTGTTGAACCGAAGGATAAACTCGCGACGACGTGGGGACAGTTGAAAAGGGGTCGTAAGTAATTTTACAACCATATCATATCATGTATGTCGGAGGGTAGTGTGCGTAACGCTCCCTCCGGCATTTTTTTTGAACCAGGATTTTCAGGATTACCAAGATAAGAGGAGAGGTTTTGGTGAGGGTATATGTGTATGGTTGTATACGCGTGTTTTTTGTCTGAACCAGGATTAGCAGGATTATAGGATTTGCAGGATTAGGAGTTGGGGACTATAGATGCCATTGTAAAGGAGAAAGGTTGACCTTTTGCAAAGGAACATTGGCATACAAATCTCTTATCCTGAAAATCCCGCAAATCCTGAAAATCACGGTTCAGAAAAAAACACGTATACTCTCCCCAACCCCCTCTTTCTCTTATCCTGAAAATCCTGAAATCCTGGTAATCCTGGTTCAGACAGATTCAGTTGCGGGGTAGATGTGGTCAACGATGATACGGAACTTGATGATCTCAAAGTTCGCAATTGCCCCTTCGCTGCCACTCCAACTGACGATGCGGGTATCTACGACACCCTCAACACCAAGTCTGCGGTTACCGTTGAGGAGTCGACCGATGGCGTAATGGATGTCCGCGACCTGCTCGGTGAGAGAGGATGTGTTGTTCTCCTTCAGGACTGCGGTCAGGGCAAACGGCAGATGTTCAACGATTGTGCCGACTGCACCGTAACGTGTATCCGTGCCGCCTTCCTCTATGCTGCCGTCATCGCCGTAGGTGAGTAGCAGTGCGGGGATAGCGTTCTGTTTGTCAAGCTGCGTCCAGTTGATGAAACGTTTTTGAACTGTCTTGATGACGATAGGAAAGTCGGGGTGCTTTGTTTTGAGTTGCTCAAATAGGGTTGCGAGTGCGTTGATGATTTGTGCTCTGCGGTGTAGCATTTGTTTGTCTCCTTGTTGGGTAGTTGTCAGATATTATATCCGAAGGAGACGGTGTGGTGCGTTGGATTCAGGTGTTCGGAACAATAGATTTCCAATAGATACGGTGTAGGATGTCAGAATTGCAGTCTGAACCGGGATTTGCAGGATTATAGGATTACCAGGATTGGGAGTTGGTGACTATAGATACTGTTGTGAAGGAAGAAGGGGTGCCCTTTGCAAAGGAACATTGAAATACAGCCTCTTATCCTGAAAATCCTATAATCCTGAAAATCCTGGTTCAAACAATTAGGATTGGCAGGATAAGAGAAGAGGGATGGACACGTTCAATTCCACTTTATATCATCAAGTGTTTTTGCGGTTGCGACCTGTTCTAATAGCGAGTCAAGTCGAGAACGGCTCCGTATCCTTGAAACCTTTTTGCTGACAGTCTCAGGTATATCTCCGATATGTATGTCAAGTAATTTCAAGATCATCTCTCGTTTGGCTTGTATTTCACCTTGTTCAATGCCCTATGCTTTGCCTTGTTCAATGCCCTGTGCTTTCCCTTGTTCAATGCCTTGGGCTTTCCCCTGTTCAATGTATACATCCGCCATAGTTTTTGCCATCGTTTCTACCTCCATATCGTCTGGTGACATGCTTCCGCTACCAACCTTTAAAATAGCATGGAGTAAAGAGAAATTCAATCAGAATCGTTTGTCTGAACCAAGATTTGCAGGATTACAGGATTTACAGGATTATTGTCTGAACCAGGATTTGCAGGATTACAGGATTTCAGGATTAGCAGGATTATGAGTGTGCGTCATAGATGCCATTTCAAAGCAAGAACGTCTACTTTGGCAAACGAACCTTGGCATAGCAAAATCTTATCCTGAAAATCACGGTTCAGATAAAAATAACCGTTTACCCTTTGAAACGGCATATAAACCCACCAAAAACCTCTTCTCTTATCCTGGAAATCCTGAAATCCTGAAAATCACGGTTCAGACAATAATCCTGGAAATCCTATAATCCTGAAAATCACGGTTCAGACAATAATCCTGGAAATCCTGTAATCCTGAAAATCACGGTTCAGACAATAATCCTGAAAATCCTGAAATCCTGAAAATCCTGGTTCAAACAAAAAGGATGGACAGGATAAGAGAAGAGGGGTTTTCCTCGTAGGGGCGAGGTCGCCTCGCCCGTATACACCACATTCGCACATCGGGCGAGGAAACCCCGCCCCTACGATAACCTACTTCCGTATCAACATTTTGCGGGTGACGGTGAAGGGACCTGCGGAAAGGGTATAGAAATACACACCACTCGCGACGGGTTCTCCTATTGCGTTTTTGCCGTCCCAATAGGCGGCTTGGGTGCGATGTTGGTAGATGCCGACTGGTTGATGTCCTAAGTCTAACTGACGGACTAACTTGCCATCAGAGGAATATATCTTTATGCTAACATCAGATGGACCTGATAACTGATACGGTATCCACGTCTCTGGATTGAATGGGTTCGGGTAGTTGGGTAAAAGTGCGGTTTCCTTCGGTGTCAAGTTCCTCAATAACTGTTCCAATACCAAGATACCACGTTGAAATTGTGGATCAGATAGGTTGATTTGCCGCGCTTCTCGTAGCCAAGTTTCAACCGTTGCACGTGTTGGCATATTATCAGACCATAACGTAGGCGCAGCAGCATCACCATTATTGCCGATAGCCCCTGCTACCAGTGCCATATCAACGACGTTCACAACGCCATCGTTGTTGACATCCGCAGCGTTTTTACCGGTTTTGCCGAAGTTCGCAGCAACAAAGATCAAATCAAGCACGTTGACAACGTCATCCTCGTTCACATCTTCGGGTAGGATTGTGGGAGCAGTGATCTCTGTGGTTGATGTGATTACGGGTGTTGTTGTGTTGCCGTAAAGGTCGGTGAGAAGGACATCGGAGAGCATAACAGTGGAGTCTTTGATAGCAATGACCTCAAAGGTAATCGTGGCGAGTGTGCCATCATCGTAGGAGACCTGAGCGAAGGTGGTTGCACTGATGGTTACGGTATCCGTGTCAACCATCGGATCCATCACAAAGGCGGAGTCGTGCAGATAATCCTCATTACGACTTTCAACATAACGGAGCGCGGTGGGATCGAATTCAACAGTGGCTTGATAGGCGGATACATTCTGCCCTTCGGTGATATTGAGCGAGAGGGTGAACTGCTTGCCGACAACAGGTGATATAATGTCGGTGGGTGAGAGTGCGACTGCGGTGTTTGATGGTAAGCGAACCGTGGTATCCCACAAAAGGATTGTTCCGTCATCACCACCCGTTGCCAGTGTGCTACCATCTGGAAGGAACGCGACTTCAAAGACACGTCCTTTATGACCTTTATAGGTGCTTAACAACCTACCTGTTTGAATATCCCACAGGTGGATATTTCCATCCTCACTGACACTTACAAACGTCGTGCCATTCGGATTTAACATGACAGAACTGATTTCATCCGCATACGTTGTCAGTGTGAGTTTGGGGATACCGGTTGTGACATCCCATATTTCAATGATTTCCTCACCATAATCTGTGCCACTTGCCAGTATCTTCCCGTCAGCATTGTATACTACACTACTTATCTGGATTTGTCCCAGTCCCCTTTTGAGCACACGCAAATGATCACCCGTTTGGACATCCCAAAAACGGATGGTTTTGTCCCAACTATGACTTACCAACGTTTTGCCATCGTGACTGAATGTAATTTTATTGACAGGATCCACATGAAGCGTCGGGTGGAACTCAGGTTGATTCCTTGGGGTTGGCATTGCTATGTGTGCTGTGATCGTTTGCAGTGGATCGCCTGTTTCTACATCAAATAGATGTATATTAGAGTCACGAAAACGACTTTGCGACGTATACTCCCCGTAGGTGATTGCACACGCCACGGTGTTGCCATCAGGACTGAACGCGACGGATACCACATCTCCGACCACGTTGATGATGGTGTTTCGTTCTGTGCCTGTGTCGGCATTCCACAACCGCAGTGTGCCATCATTACTACCGCTTGCGATTAGGTTGTTGTCTACAGGACTGAATGCAACGCTTTGAACATAAGCCGTATGTCCGATAAGGGAGTGCTGCAGTGTGGCGGTGTTCACATCCCATAAACTGAGAGCATGATTATCACTACCACACACAAGCGTATTCCCGTCCGGACTGATGTCTATGAGTGATCCGTTATATCTGTGTCCTGTGATGATATGTTCTCTCCAGAAACTACTTATATAACCACGGTCATGCCTCACACGAATTGTATTGTCACTATATCTACTCACTAATGTATGGTTATCTGGACTGAATGCAATTTTCCTTGGATAATGCGTGTCGCTTCTGAACACGTGTCGTATGTTGTTTCCGCTTGATGTATCCCACAAATATATGGTTTTGTCTTTACTGGCAGTTGCTAAGTATCTGCCATCCCGACTGTATTCGATGTCAATGATGTAATCACTATGGCTTAGGATGATGTCCCGTTGCATGTCAGCGTATTCTATACCCCGCGTGAGTAGGAGATCAACATCCCACAAACGGACGGTGTTGTCATAACTCCCACTCGCGAGCGTCTTTCCATCTGGACTAAATGCAAGGCAGCTGATCATTCTGGTATTTGTTATCAACCACCGTATATCGTCGCCGGTATAAGCGTCATATAGAAGAATCCATCCGTCTTTGTAATCAGCAGCAGCCGCTAATAATTTGCCATCCGGACTATACGCAATGCTATTGGCAGATCCACCTGCACTGGCTCTAAATAGATGTCTTCTACTCTCAACGTCCCACACACGCACGTCTCCACTGGAATCCGCACTTGCGAAGGTCTTGCCATCGGGGTTAAAGACTATTTCTGAGATAGAATATTGGGTATGTCCAGCGTACCTGTGTAGCTGCTTGCCACTGTTGACATCCCATAGACAAAGCCTGTTATTATCTATATCACTCATGAGTGTCTTACCATCAGGACTAAATGCGACATTTCTGATTACGGCGTTCCCTCCAGTGAATAAGTCCAATGCTTCGCCTGTCTGTGCATCGTATATCCAGATACCGATACCCGTTGCTAACGCGATTTTTGTGCCATCTGGGGAATAGTCGAAATCATATAGCCTTCCTTTACCGAGTCGCATCTTGGCACCGTCGGGGAGATGCCATTGTGATGAATCTTGCGCGTGGCTGAGTGATATGATGATGAGTGCTATGATGATTGCATATCGGATACTTCTCATGATGTTATTGCTCCTGTGTCAGTGTATGGGACCTTTTGAGCAATTTGTGTGCCAGTTTTTTTATGTGATGTGTGTTGTTTATTGCACGTTTTGGTGCATGTGTTGTGTGTTGTTGCACATTTTTGTGCGTGGGTTGTTTGTCTGAACCAGGATTTGCAGGATTACAGGATTTACAGGATTAGCAGGATTGGGAGTTGGTGACTATAGATTCCGTTGTGAAGGAAGAAGGGGTGCCCTTTGCAAAGGAACATTGAAATACAAAATCTTATCCTGAAAATCCTGAAATCCTGAAAATCACGGTTCAGAAAAAAAGGATTACCAGGATTGGGAGATGAGAACTATACATCCCATTGTAAATATAAACGATTACCTTTTCAAACGAACATTGGCATATCAGACTCTTATCCTGAAAATCCTATAATCCTGAAAATCACGGTTCAGATAAAAATAACCGTTTACCCTTTGAAACGGCATATAAACCCACCCAACCCCTCTTCTCTTATCCTGAAAATCCTGTAATCCTGAAAATCCTGGTTCAGACAATTATACAGGTATACGTGTATACACCATTAGCGTCAATTTAAGGAGAAAACGCGTTTGTAGTCGCGCAATTCATTGCGCCTCTTACATTTGTCCGAACTAGGATTCGCAGGATTACAAGATTACCAGGATTAGGAGGTGGGGACTATAGATACCTTTTCAAAGCATAGACCATTACCTTTCGCAAAGAAACATTGGCATACCAGACTCTTATCCTGAAAATCCTGAAATCCTGAAAATCACGGTTCAGACAACCACCCGTATACAACCATACACGTATACACCCACCCAACCCCTCTTCTCTTATCCTGAAAATCCTGAAAATCACGGTTCAGACAATAATCCCGGTTCAGATTCCTATCACACCCCATGCTTTTGAAACAAATCATCAAGAGCCTCTGCCAACAAATCCTGAATACTCATATTCTCATTAACAGAAAGCTGTTTCAACTGACGATGGACAGCAGGATCAAAATGTCCCGCAATCAGTTTCTTCCCAGCGCGTGAACCAGACCCTTTCGTTACTATCGGTTCCGGTGATTTTTCAGGTAATGTTTCCTGTTGTGTCGTTTTCCCTGCAGTATTAAGCGCATCCGTAAGACTCGGTTTCTTTGCCATTGCTTCACACTCCTATCTTTTTAGCGATGTATTGATATAAAGTCGTTATCTCTTTTGCTGCCTTGCCGTGCGGTTCATATTCCTGTGCAGTCAATCCGGCAGTGAGTGCATGCACAAAAGCGATCCGTTGTCCCAACTGACACGGTGCGGTTTCCAACTGATATGTCGCAATTGCCGTGCGTGCCTCATCCGCCAAAGTTGTGCGAGCAGGCACAGCGTTCAACACAACGACCGCAGGCACACTCGCAAGCCGTGTGATGTCAACCGTCGCACCGATAGCGCGTAAGTCAAGAATCGCAGGACGACACGGAATCACCACCAACTCGGAGATACGGGCGGCGACTAACCCTGTTGCTTCCGAATGTGGCGCGGTGTCAATGAACACGATGTCCGCACCGTTCTGTTTCGCAGCATCAACGAGTTGCGGCAATCGGGAGGCTTGTGCGGAAACAACTGCGGGGGTCTCTTTTTCTCTGTTATCGTGCCATGTGAGCGCGCTCGCCTGCGGGTCAAGGTCGATGATAGCGGTTGTCAACCCAGCGTTTTCCGCAGCGACCCCCAGATGCACTGCCACTGTTGTTTTCCCTGTCCCGCCTTTCCCTGATAATATCGCGATGATCTTCATACCCGTTCCTTTGTGCGTTGTATACATGTATACGTGTATCTTTGTATGCATGTATACGCGTATAATTGTATACATGTATACGTCATTTTCGGTAAAATGGATACGTAAATGTCCTCTCATCCGCCTTCCCGCGCCTCTTACACTCCGTAGGGGCGAGGTCCCCTCGCCCGCATTCACACCAGCCCCAGCGGGGCAAAAGAAAATATTTCGGTAATTCTAATTTTCCCTAAACTGGTAGGCGGGGAATGCCAAAAGGCATTCATACCGTTGATTTGGCGGTTTCCTAACCGCACTGGAACGACACAATGACTACCACTCCTTCGTAGGGGCGGGGTCTCCCCGCCCGCTCTTGTAGGAGCACTCTCCGAATCGCGACCTCTTCAGCACCAGCGGGGCAAAAGAAAATATTTCGGTAATTCTAATTTTCCCTAAACTGGTAGGTGCGGTTTCCTAACCGCACTGGAACGACACAATGACCACCACTTCTTCGTAGGGGCGAGGTCCCCTCGCCCGCTCTTGTAGAAGCACTCTCCGAATCGCGACCTCTTCAGCACCAGCGGTGCGAAAGGTGTATAGCAGCCATCAACCCACCCTCACCAAGCCCCAGCGGGGCGAAAGGTGTATACAAGTATACAACCATACACGTATACCCCTCCCAAACCCCGCTTCTCTTATCCTGAAAATCCCAGTTCAGACAAGACGCGATGAATTGGTATTACTTTTAACACCTTCCGTCAAATCCCCATGCTTTAGCTTGTGGGATGTAGACGGCTTTTATATTTATCTATCAAAACAACTTGACATATTCTAATATATTTGCTATACTTTTTTTAGCAGTCGGCATTGGTTATAGTTGATGTTGTGGTAGACAA
>JAJDWI010000136.1 GCA_022825665.1 Candidatus Poribacteria bacterium | reverse complement strand
AAAACTACTTGACCTACGCATCGGTGATATTCCTGAGACTGTTAGCAAAAGAGTTTCAAGGATACGAAGCCTTTCTCGCCTTGACTCGCTATTAGAACAGGTTGCAACCGCAAAAACACTCGATGATATTAAGTGGAATTGAACCCGTCCGTTCTTCGTAGGGCAAACTCTCCCGCCCGATATTTTGTCTGAACAAGGATTCGCAGGATTAGAGGATTAACAGGATTGAAGATTGCAGGATTGTTCGTAAAGTTGCTATTGAAGTCCAGCGCGCTTACTTGAAGATTAATTTATTAATTCGGTAATTTTGGAGAAAACTCCAGTGCGGTTAGGAAACCGCACCTACCGGCTTAGGGAAAATTAGAATTACCGAAATATTTACTTAATCCTCATCAAAGCGCGCCTACAACGCAGGAAGAATATATACGAATATACGGGCGGGGAGAAACCACGCCCTACGAAAATGTCCGAGGCGCAATGAAGTCCAGCGCGCTTACATGAAGATTAATTTATTAATTCGGTAATTTTGGAGAAAACTCCAGTGCGGTTAGGAAACCGCACCTACCGGCTTAGGGATAATTAGAATTACCGAAATATTTTCTTAATCTTCATCAAAGCGCGCCTACCACGCAGGTCATGAACTGGCGGAACGGCACAAACTCGAAAGTTTGTGCTACGAAAATACATACACCTACCGCAATGCGCCAATATCCCACATATACAGAATTGCACCTCTTGCATATCTTGCTCTGAAATCTCTCGACTCCAAACTCACAAGCCTTTTCCCATCAGCAGTAAACCTAACCTTTGCTACTACTTCATGATCGCCTATAAACGACTTCAACGGCTTCATCGTGTCAACATCATAAATCGTAATATCACCGGATTTGCTACCAAGTGCAAGCAGTGTGCCATCCGGACTATAAGCAACACTGGATATATCAGATTTGTGTCTTCTGATAACCATCCTTCGCTTACCCATCTCAACATCCCATAGATAGATATTTCGGACATTTCCCGCAGTAGCGAGCGTCTTACCATCGGGGCTGAAGGCAACATCAGTGATATACAACCCATGACGGATCGCAAGTTTTTCCTCACCAGTGGTTGCATCCCATATATGTGCGGTTTTATCTTTCGTGCCACTTGCGATCAGTTTACCATCAGGACTGAAGGCGACACACACGACCTGCGATAGATGCTCAAAATCGTGTTCCATACGTTTATTCGTGTCCAGATCAAGTAGCATAAATGATCTCTCAGCTTGCGTCATAGCATAAGTACTCCCATCAGGACTGAATGCAAAATCTATCGCAAATATGATATTATTGGTCGAATTGGTATCCTGTAATTCACCCGTTGTTGTGTCCCATATATAGCTGTTTATACCGTGGGACAGACTCACGATCTTATTCCCATCAGGACTGATGTCATAAGTCGTGTATCCAATATAATCATCTGCCACCGTTTGCATTAATTGACCGGTGATGATGTTCCAAATACGGATACTTCCGTCTCTGCTACTACTTGCAATCGTGCGTAGGTCTGGACTAAAAGCGAGTGCCGTAACAATCGTTCTATTTTCACTGAACGTTTTTAGTTGCGCACCAGTATTTGCGTCCCACACATAGATATTACCGAAGTTGTCTCCTGCTGCTATGAGACTGCTATCCTCACTGAAAACGAGTTGATTAAGATCAGGTATGCTACCGGCGAGTTTGCCTATCTGTTCACCTGTATCCGGGTTCCACATACGAACAACGGAGTCTGAGCTACGACTTACCAACGTGCGTCCATCAGGACTGAACACAAGCTCGTTGACTGCAGGAACAACTGCTCTGGGTTCTTGTGGGTTTTCTACACCACTTGTGATTTCTTGTTTAACTTCTCCTGTAACGGTATCCAATAAGGTGATTATGCCATTTTTATCTCCTACAGCGAGTAGAAAACCATCAGGGCTGAACGCAAGACTGATTTGAAGGTTTATTAGATCATCGCCACCTCTTTGGAACACTATCTTTTTTTCACCCGTTTCTACGTCAAATATATTGACTTCTTTACCCGTTATATCGTTTGCAGCGATTGCCTGCCTATCCGCACTGAAAGCTATAGCGGATGCTAAAATAATGTCTGATATATGAGGAATATCTGTCTTCCCCATTTGAGGTTTATTCGTGCCTGTTTTCGTATCCCACAATAAAATGTCATTGCGGAAATTATATACTGCGAGCAGATTTCCATCCGGTTTATAGGCGATGTGTTCAGGATGCATTTTCTGTTTTTTCAGCAATTTGGGGTTTTGGAATGTCGTTGTATCGTATATCCATATCCCACTGGCACTTGCGATTGCGAGTTCCATCCCATCTGGTGAGTATGCAATCCCGGAGGTGAACCCTTTACCCAACCGTGCCAACGCACCTTCGGGTAGGTTGGTTTTGTCCTGTGCAATGCTGATGGGTGTGTAGTAGGTTAATGATAGGGAGATGAGTGTGAGAAGGATTGATACTCGGTGAATGTATTTCATTTTGTGTCTCTGTTTCATTCTTTTGAATATATAAAAGTATATCTTATGAGGCGAGGATTGTGCAAGTGTCTGAACCAGGATTAGCAGGATTATAGGATTTTCAGGATAAGAGAATGATATGCCAATGTTGCTTTGCGAAAGGTAATGGTCTATGCTTTGAAAAGGTATCTATAGTTTCCAACTCCCAATCCTGGTAATCCTGTAATCCTGAAAATCCTGGTTCAGACACCCACCACAATCTTGAAATCACGCATCAATCTCTGATATACTAACAACAACTAAAATCGGAGACAAACAAATGAAGAAACTACTGACACTACTACTCATACTAAACATCATAACACCAACACTTATCATCGCCCAAGACCCACACACCGCGCTACCCGAAGGCGCGAAAGCACGCATCGGCAAAGGTTATCCAAATGCATTAGAATATACACCAGACGGCATGCGTCTGATAATCGGCAGTTCAATCGGTGTATGGTTTTATGACACACGCAACTATAAACCAATTGACCTGCAATCTAAACACAAATACCCCATCCACCACCTCGCATTGAGTCCAGATGGGAAAAGCCTCGTCAGTATAGATTCCCAAGGCATAGTATATATTTGGAACACTAAAACTGGACGATATAAACAACCCATAACTATATCAAGACCAACATTTGGTATCGCTATTAATCCTGATTGGAAAATACTCATGGCAGCCGAAATTACTGGTGGATTAAGGGCATGGAAAATAGCTTCGGGGAAGGAAATTAAGCACATTGATGTGTCTAAAAAGATACTAAATGATCTATTCAAACAAGAGGTTGGTCTTATATTTAGTCTTGCGTACCATCCAGATGGATTATTGCTCGCAACAGCGAACCAAGACAGAACCATCAATGTGGTTGATACGTTTAATGGCGATTACAAAATCATCTTTAAGGGACACAAAGATCGTATAGGTAGCCTCGCTTTCAGTCCAGATGGAAACACACTCGCAAGCGGAAGTTGGGGCGGTACCATCCATCTATGGGACCCAGTAATAGGCAGACAAAAATCTACGTTGGAAGTTGAAGATTCGGGGGGTATATCAAATATCCTTTTCAGTCCGGATAGTAGTATATTTGTTGCAACGGGCATAAAGGGAAACATCTACATATTTGATGCAAACACAACTGAGCTAAAACACACCCTAATTGGGCATGCGTCCAATGTCAGTGACATTGCGTTCAGTCCAGATTTACGCACATTTGCAAGTAGCGGTTGGGATGGGAACGTCCGTATCTGGGAAGTCGCTACTGGAAAAAATATCCATACAATTCCTGAACATTACGGGGAATTCAGATGCTTTGCATGGAATCCAGATGGCGAGACTATCGCAATCCCCGATTCAATTGTGAATATGTGTTTATGGGATACCACAACAGGCGAACTCAAGAATACTATCACGGGGAATTGGTTGTCATGGCTAAACGAAATTGTGTATGCGCCAGATGGAAAAACGATCGCTCTCGCTACAGATAGGGAGTACCTCGCTGTCCATAATATGGAAACCGGGAAAACCAAAATACACAATGTAGATCAGGATAAGGTGCTATCTGTTGCCTATAGTCCAGACGGAAAAACGATCGCGGGTGGAGGAGAAAACAACATTGCGTACTTGTGGGATGCCGAAACGGGTGAACTCAAGCGAACCATTAAGGGAAACAAGACTAATATCTCTAAAATCGCTTTCAGTCCGGATGGGAAAACCATCGTAACTGGTACTCCTAATAAGCCTCTAATGCTATGGGATACGGAAACAGGTGAACAAAAGGATGAATTGAATAGGGTCAAGGTTTTTGCCTTTGATCTTGCTTTCAGTCCGGACGGGAATACGCTTGCCAGCGTGAAATCTACCGCTTCAATTTATCTGTGGGATTTGGAGATTGGTAGGATTTGGCAACTTCCGATTTATGACGGAATGCAAGCCAGACGTGTTGCATATAGTCCGGATGGGAAATACATCGCTACGGGAACAATGGATGGGAGTGTCTTTCTTTTTGATGTTGACTCAGGTGAGATGCTGAAGCGGTTTGCTGGAGACGGTAGATCGATTATAGATATGGCATTTTCACCAGACAGCAAGACTGTAGCCACCAACGGCAACGAAGGTGTGATTTATCTGTGGGATGTTGAGGAATAATTGCATTGTCAGAATCGTTTGTTGTCTGAATCACTGAAAACGCTGAAGTAAGAGTTTTCTTCGTAGGGGCGGGGTTTCCCCGCCCGATGTGCGAATGTGGTGTATACGGGGGAGGCGACCTCGCCCCTACGAGGGAAACCCCCTCTTCTCTTATCCTGAAAATCCTAATTGTTTGAACCGTGATTTTCAGGATTTCAGGATTTTCAGGATAAGAGTTTGTATTTCAATGTTCCTTTGCAAAGGGCACCCCTTCTTCCTTCACAACGGAATCTATAGTCACCAACTCCCAATCCTGCTAATCCTGAAATCCTGAAAATCACGGTTCAGACAAAACGATTCTGGTTGTATTTCTCTTTACGCCATGCTATCCTATATGCAGATCGTTTGTTAGGAGTGAACATGGCAGAAGACGTTACATCTAAGGAGCAGGAACTACGAGAGTTTTACCAGTCTCTGCTTACCCATTTTCCAGATAAAAGTATCAGATGGTTATTACAGGAAAAGGAGAACGTGCGAGGACTTATAGAGATAGTCGCAAGTGACCTTGCTGAACGTATTGATTTTAGTCAACTTGAGTTACAAAACAGGAGTTTTATCTCAAATACTTTACGCGAACAGGAATCTGATCTACTTTTCAGTGTGCCATTTAATAGTGAAGCAGAAACAGAAGAACTTCTCATATATATCCTGATAGAACACCAATCCACAGTAGATATTTCAATGGGATTTCGTCTCCTGTTTTATATGATGAATATCTGGGACACGCAAAGGCAGCAGTGGGAGACGGAGAATGTGCCAAAAAGTGAATGGCGTTTGCGCCCGATCTTACCGATTGTCCTATATAGTGGAGATCGCAGGTGGTTGGTGCCGTTATCACTTACAGCGATTATGGACATACCGGAGATACTGACAAGGTTCGTGCCGAAGTTTGACACACTTTTTCTCAGCGTCAAGGAGACTGACCCACACGAACTAACGAAATCGGATCACCCATTTGGATGGTTGCTCGCTGTGCTTCACAATGAAAGGGCGGATAAGCAAACTATCATTGATACGCTGACAGAAGCGATTGCCTATCTGAATACACTTGAACCAGAACAATCAGAACAACGACTACGTGCAATACACTATCTTTTGTTATTTATTGCGAACCGTCGCAACGCTGACGAGCATCGGGAGTTGATAGAGTTAGTTCAACAACAGACTGACGAAATGGAGGTAGAAACAATGGCAAAAACGATGGCGGATGTATACATTGAACAGGGGAAAGCCCAAGGCATTGAACAAGGGAAAGCACAGGGCATTGAACAAGGAAAAGCACAGGGCATTGAACAAGGAAAAGCACAGGGCATTGAACAGGGGAAAGCCCAAGGCATTGAACAAGGGAAAGCCCAAGGCATTGAACAAGGTGAAATACAAGCTAAACGAGAGATGATCTTGAAATTACTTGACATACATATCGGTGATATACCCGATACTGTTAGTAAAAAGGTTTCAAGAATACGGAGCCGTTCTCGGCTTGACTCGCTATTAGAACAGGTCGCAACCGCACAAACACTTGATGATATAAAGTGGAATTGAACGTGTCCATCCCTC
>JAJDWI010000144.1 GCA_022825665.1 Candidatus Poribacteria bacterium | reverse complement strand
ACGGTTTTGATATATGCCTGCAGGTTGATGTCCTAACACTATAGTCCGTATCCGTTGTCCATTTGTGGCATGGATACTAAGTGATACATCCGCTGCTTCTGACAACTGATACGGTATCCAAGTTTCAGGGTTGAATGGGTTTGGATAGTTCGGTAAAAGAACTGTTTCTTGGGGGGTTAATGCTATGAGAAGTTGCTGAAGAACAAATATGCCGCTTTGGAAAGCAGGATCTGTCAATGGTAATTGTTGTGCCTGATGTAACCACTGTTGCACTTGTGATCTTGTCAAGCCATGTTCTAAGTCGTGTGAACTGATGATAGGTGCAGCACCAGAGGAACTTGCCATAGCCGCAGCAACTAAAGTGAGGTCTACAATATCAACAACTTCATCTCCGTTAACATCTGCCAAATTATCCCCTTCTTCTCCGAAGTTAGATGCGACTAAGGTCAAATCTTGTATGTTGACGAAACCGTCTCCATTGATATCACCTTGTTGGAGTAAAGGTCTTGTTATCTTCGCTCCGACAACGCGTGCATAAGAAACTCTACCTAAATTGTCAGTCAATCGCACCTTAGAAACAGTTATACTGGTATTTTTTAGGGAGACAACTTCAAAGGTAAGATTAGCAAGTGTGCCAGCACCAAAATTTTGTCCTGAAAGAGATGTTGCTGCAACAGTAACAGTGTTATCTGTGGTAATAGGGATCACAGAATATGCACCTGTCGGCAGGAAATTAGCATTAGAACTTCCAACATAACTGAGTGCAGATTCATCATACCTAACGGTTGCCTGATAACCGAATACATTTCCCGCATTTTGAATATTAAGGGAGAATGTTAACTGACCACCGATCGCGGGAGACTGTATTGAGGATGGAGAAAGACTCACTGTTGCATACATTGTTGTAGATGGCGTGAAGTTCCATATTAGCACAGTGCCATCAGAACTACTGCTTGCGATTTTGTCTCCATTTGGACTGAATGCAACATCCAAAACTCCGCTTTTATGTCCAGTAAATGTTTGTAGATGTTGACCGGATATAGTATCCCATACGCGAACGGTGCTATCATTACTTCCGCTTGTCAGAATGTCTCCATCGCTACTAAAAGCAACATCCCAGACATAATCCGTATGCCCCTTAAAGATCTCAAGTTCAACACCGAAGACAATATCCCATAAACGAACAGTGCCGTCATCACTACCACTTGCAAGGACATTTCCATTTGGACTGAATGCAACGCTCCTTACAAAATCTTCATGCCCAAATAAGGTCTGTTTATGCTCACCTGTCCACACATCCCAAAGTCTAATTGTACCGTCAGCACTACCACTTGCAATTGTGTTACCATCAACACTGAAAGCAACACTCAGTACTGAATTACTGTGTCCAGTGAATGTTTGTATGTGTCCTCCATAGATTGCATCCCATAATCGAATAGTTCCATCTTCACTACCACTTGCAATTGTGTTACCATCTGGACTATATGCAACGCTCCAAATCCAGTCTGTATGTCCTTCATAAGTTCGTTGGTGTTCACCTGTAGTACTGTCCCATAGCCTGATAGTGCCGTCGTCACTACCGCTTGCAATAGTACTACCGTCTGGACTGTATACTACGCTCCAAACCCAGTCTGTATGTCCAATCAGCATTTGCCGATGTTGACCTGTTGCAGCATCCCACAGATTAATAGCACTGTCGGAACCACTACTTGCAACTATACTACCATCATTACTAAATGTTACACCCAAGATGTAGTTGGTATATCCTGTAAGTGCCTGACGTTGTCCACCGAAAACAGCATCCCACAAGCGGACAGTACCATCAATACTACCACTTGCAATTGTGCCTCCACTTGTGCTGAATGCAACGCTCAAAACAATATGTGTGTGTCCTGTAAGTACTTGCTGTGGTTGACCTGAAACAGCATCCCATAAGAGGACTGTTCCATCACCGCTGCTGCTTGCAATTGTATTCCCATTTGGACTAAATGCGACATCATAGACAGGACCTTCATGTCCGATGAGGGTCTGTTTGATTATGCCAAACGCTGTATACCATAGACGAATAGTGCCATCACGACTTGCACTCGCAAGTGTTCCTTCAGTCGGACTAAATGCGATACCATACACAGCATCTTCATGTCCAAATAGGATGTGTATTTGTTCACCTGTTTCAGTATCCCATAGTTGGACAGATCCGTCCAAACTACCGCTTGCCAACATTGCACCTGTTGTGCTGAATGTAACGCTCGTTACGACATCAAAATGTCCGAGAAGTGTTTGCTGGGTTTCACCCGTTGAAGTGTTCCATAGTCTTATAGACCCATCAGCACTGCCACTTGCTATCATTTGTCCATCTGGGGAAATGGCAACACTTTGAACCGCGTTCGTATGTCCCGATAGATTTCTCACCAGTTGACCTGTTGAAGTGTTCCAAAGTTGTATAGACCCATCAGCACTGCCACCTGCTATCATTTGTCCATCTGGGGAAATGGCAACACAATAGAAGGTTTGCGTATCTCCTGTTAGTAGTGCAGTTTCTGTATAGGTTTGTGTGTCATAGAGCCAAATTCCAATAGAACTGACTACTGCCAGATATGTGCCATCTGGTGAATACTGAAGTTCGTTTAACCTACCTTTACCAAGGCGCGCATTTGCGTTATCAGGCAAACTAAATTGCGCGGAAGTTTGTGCAAAGGTGTTATTTAGATATAACGAGGAAGTAAAAAATAGGGTGAAAAAAAATAAATATACTGTTTTCTTCATGATGAAGATGCTCCTTTTACGGTAATAGACAAATGTATTCTGGAAGTAATCAATTGGAATAATTCTTAATCAAGTATACCATAAGACTGTAGTAGTGTCAATGTCATAGTAATACATGGTAAGATTATTTTAGAACGGGATTTTTGGAGTGAAAAAGTGTTTATAGCAGACTAAGACCAGACATATATTTCGTTATCGTCTGGGGAGTATCCGATAAATACTGCTAAAACTATTCTTGCACGCGTGCCTTGAACAGCAGGCACTTCGTGGATACAACGTGTGTTGAAAAAGTAGAGGTCACCTTGTTCCAAATTGACTGTGCAGTTCTCTATTTCATTTTCTAAAGCATACTTGTCAAACGTTTCTTCAGCAATATAAGGTTGAATATCTTCTGACCAGAGGCACCGATGGAGTATGGCTTGTGTTCCTTTTCCGTTTTCATCCGCGTTTTGGAAGAGTAACACACCTGCAAATTGATGTTCAAAGCGGTATACTGCATAATCGGTACGTTTCTCACGGTGTTTGACACTGTCAATATGCGGTTTATAACTATGTGTTTCGTAATGGACGCGAAATATTGCTGGACCGTATAGTGCCTCGTTATCTTCACGCGCAACTTTTACCTCTTTTCCAGGTGATAATGCAGAAAGAGACTCATATATCAGGTCAACGGGATTATCAAATCCATCAAAAAGGAATCTGAAAAGGTTATGTGTTTCTTTCGCATGTGCCAGAAAACCGGTTTTATCACTACCCCGATTACCGAGACTTGTTCCGATATCAATACGTGTCCGTTTGTCAGCAGAGTTAATGTCTGCTTCATCACGCATCAATCCCATATTTGTAAACCGATTGATAAGACCTTGGCACTGATCAGGAGAATATGCGTTTCGGAGGATAATAGCAGGTATTTCTGCTTGTGAAAGGGAATATATCGGGTTGCTATAGGTATTATATATCGTCTTTAGGTCAGGTTCAGCAGGAAGCCAACTGGATTGAGGTTTCATAGTGTTCTCCAAATGTTGTGGTGAATCATGTGTATACATGAACTGTTGTTCTGCCAATTGCTGAGATGGACGTTTTTGTAGAACTGGAATGACATAACTCCGAATCGTTAGGTCATCATAAATGTCTGTTTCAACTAATGAATTCGGATTTTCGCGGTGGTCAAACACAACATAGTATCCTTCAGTAGTTCTTTCCGACTTTAGATATTCAGCAAGTTGCTGCTTTCCCGCTTGATACCGACGTTCACTTCGCCATATCTTCGTTTCAATTATGTATTGCGTACCGTTATGTGAAATGATGATGTCTGCTCTACCCCTACCTGTTTGAACTTCTAAACGTATTGATGCTCCTATTGTTTGTACAAACTGGTCTAAGTAAGCAGAGAGGAGATATTGTCCGATGAATTCTTGTGGTGTGTCTGGCACTTGAAGGATTCTATATCCTACCCTCGCAATAAAATTCTTGAAATTGTCTATCAAAGCGTGCATCTGTATTGTGCCTGTAGGTGTAATATATCCAGAAAAATTAATAGGACCGTCATCTGAAAAGTATTCATCTTCAAGACCATTGCCGGGAGGTTGAAACGCTTGGATAATACAATGCAGATAGATCGGATTTAATATTTTACACAGACCGTCTTTACCTTTTGTTATGACTCCATACGTTACCAGTTCACTAATACTTTCGTTACGGAGGTTAAAACGTTTGCCTTCCTCTGTAAATGCGATTTGCATAAGAAGCAAAGCGTATTTGTGATCCCTACGGATATTCGTGATTAGATGATCAATGTTTGTGTTCCGTTCTTCAAGGAGACAAGCATGTGCTTGTAAAAAGTGTGAAATATCGATCGTTTCGTTTTTTGGTATATTGAGTTCGTCTGTTAGAATTTGGGCAATTCTATTAACGAGGAAAGGTTGTCCAGCGGTCTGTAGATGAAGTATCTCAAGGACTTCTGGAGAAGTATGTTGTCCGACTTCGTCCGTGTACTGCTGGAATAATTCATGAATCTGCTGTAACGTGAAGTTTGGCAGTGTAAACTCATCTTGTATGTTAAATGGAGAAATTGAACGATCATAGTTTAGTTGTGTGATGCTTTTAACACCGATTATACTGACGCTATATGGGGATCGGATATGGCTATCGGTAAGATATATTCGGCGGAGTGTATGTAGAAAATCGCTTACGGCGGTTTGTGGAATTCCATCAAACTCATCTATATTAAGTACGATACGTGGTATTTCAGATGTGTTATTCTCATGAAATAGCAAACTTGGTAATTGCCTGAAGAAACTCCTAAGTGCAACATGATCAGTGATTTCAGTGTTGTCTAAGAATTCTACAAGTTCTTGTGTTAGTACAAGGTTTCTTTTCTCACAGACCTTTTCAATTTCTTCACGGATATCATCAAAGATGTCTCTGTAAAAGGCATCCGAAGTGCGATTTTTATACATCTCAAAATTGAGCTGAATCGGAAAAAAGTTGTTGTCTTCTTCTGTGAGTATCTTGAGGGCATCTTTGAAGAATGTGGTTTTTCCTGTTTGTCGTGGAGCAAAAAGTACGATGTATCGTCCCTGTTTTATTCGATTTATGTAATCGGCAATTTCTTCCCTACGCGAAACGACATAATGTTCTTTGATATTAACTGGTCCGTATGTGCCAAATATTCTCATCTTTTATACCTTGAGAATTCTATTAGAATTTTGGATTGAAGAGATAATCATCCAACTTCTCTTGGACAAATTCCGCATTATGGTCAAGTTCGCTGTTTTCAAAAGCAGCTTCACAACCTGTTTGATACTTCAAACGTCTTCCTGAACGGAGCCAACGAATGCGGTGAATCATTGCAATCATGTGTCGTGGTTCGTCGGACTGGTTTGGCACGCCTCGGTGCCAAAGTCGCATGTCTCGAATTAAGGCACTTCCTTTTTTAGCATTACCTCGAATCGGTGGTGCGATTTCACGCCGTTCTGCTTCATGTTCATCATCAATATGTCGTCCACTGACATCCAGATGTGATCCAGGCCACAGTTCTACACTACCGTTTTCCTCAAATGTATCTTGAGGAGAGATATTGACAACTACTTCAGATGCGGGGTGTGCCACTTTCTGATTCAGCCACAGATGATCACCATCTCTATGAAGCGGTTGTGTGCCACTACCCGGACAGTTCGTGTTGCCGTTGTAAAAATTATTGTAGACTCCTTCTCCAAGTAGTGTCTTCGTTACCTGCACAACGAAAGGATTTGCCACTATGTCCTTGAAGATATAAGGAGCAAATGGAGGCGGTCCCTGCTGAAGATGTCCTTTGAGCGTTCCTGCCCCACCCCAACGTTCGGCTTTAATCAACTTTCGTGAATCGTCATCCATACGTTCTCGCAATATATCCAAATGATCATGGTTGATGATGTTCTCTAAAACAACATATCCATCAACGCGTATTGCTTCAACTGCTTGATTCACATGTTTATCTGATAGTTTACCTGAGGATAATTCTTTAGGTCTTACTGTTATTTCCACTGAAAAATTCCTTATAGAGTGCTTGAACTGCAGTATCCATATCTGTTGACTTCACACCGAACATCATGCTAACCTCATTGGAACCTTGGTTGATTATTTCTATGTTGACATCAGAATTTGCCAATGCATTTGTTGCTCGTGCGGCAACACCAACGGTGTGCTGCATGCCTTCACCAACAACCATAATGAGAGATAACTCTCGTTCAACAGATATATCTTCTGGCGCAAGTGTTTGCCGAATCTTTTCAACAACTCTTTTCTCTTTATCTGCAGGTAAGTTTTCTTCTCGGAGGATGACAGACATATTGTCTATACCAGATGGGACATGTTCAAAAGAGATATTTTCACCTTCCAATATCTGCAATAGTCGTCTACCAAAACCGATCTGTCGGTTCATGAGATATTTACTGAGATAAACACAACAGACATTGCTCATGGCTGCGATGCCGACTACTGGGGTTTCCCTTGAGTTGCAATGAGGAACAATCAATGTGCCAGCAGCTTTTGGATTATTAGTATTTTTTATATGCACAGGCACCATTGCTCGATAAACAGGTTCAAGTGCCTCATCGTGCAATACTGAGAAACCTGCATAAGAAAGTTCGCGCATCTCACGGTAGGTTAGTTCTGAAATCGGCGCGGGATCTGATACAATAGATGGATTTGCTGCGAACACAGAGTCAACATCAGTAAAGTTCTCATACACTTCTGCGCGAACAGCACCCGCAAGAATCGCACCGGTAATGTCAGAACCACCACGCGAAAATGTTACAACGTGACCTTCCTTTGAATAACCAAAAAAACCCGGAAAAATCGTAATTCCTTGACGTTCCCTAAGATGACGTAAGCGGTTGTACGCTTCAGGAAGAACCTGTGCGTTCCCCGGTTCATCGGAAAGGAGTAATCCAGCGTCCTTCGGGTTGACATAATGTGCCTCTACACCGCGTCCCTGCAACACCTGTGCAATTAAACGGGCACAATTGTCTTCGCCACCTGCTTTCATTGTGTCCATATAGAGATCAGCATCATCTATACTGTTTTCAAGACGTTCTGTGAGATCAAGGGCAATGGGTTCAATGACCTCGGCAGGTAATTCCAATTCAGTAGCGATATTTCGGTAACGTTCAATAGCCTCTGCACATTCAGATGCCCCGATTTTTCCCATCAACCGCTCCGATGCAGCTGCTATGAGTAGATCGGTTACTTTGATGTCTTGGCTGTGACGTTTACCGGGTGCTGATACTACGATTATACGCCGTGACGGATCAGCGGTGATAATGTCGCACACTTGGCGAACTTGATCTCCTGTGGCAAGGGAACTCCCACCAAATTTAGATACTTTTAACAATCCTAATCCTCCATTAACAATTAAATTTGCTGGTGATAATTATAACACAATTCTAATTAATAGTGAAAGGGATTCATGGACAACAGGGTGATTTATTTTAAGAATTCTCATTTTATCAGGTAAACTGCGAGTTTAGGTTTGATGTGGAATGGACATAAGTTTTAGTTGTATCATTGTTGATTGTCTGAACCAGGATTTTCAGGATTGTTCTCATCAAGGTTATTTGCCAAAAAACGAGTATCAATGCGCAATGCAGCATCATACCATCAAAAAACGATTTCCTTCACAACAAAACTTAGTCAAAAAGAAACCTATCCTGAAAATCTTGGTTATCCTGAAAATCCTGGTTCAGACAAATAGCAAATATTAATATTAACTCTTGTGATAAATTCAGTCGAAAAGCCTAAAACTAAATAACTCTGATGGATCAAGGTTTTGAGAAGTATTGTAAATTGTCAATAACTATTACACATCCATAAATCAAATGTTATATTAGGACAGTAAAGGGTTTTGAGAAAAAGAAAAGACAGGTGCCGCGAAAGGGCACCTGCCTATCTGTTTCGTCTTGATGAGTTATGACTTATTATGTCTAATACTGGTGCACATGTGAGGGACCGTAAAATGGCACATTCGGATGCACACATCGCCAAAAGGTATATGTGCAACGATTCCCGTTAGCGTTTGTTATCGTGCATTGCTCCTCTACATGCGTTCTACCGTTGCATTTATACTGATAACATCCATTACAATATTCATGGAGTGATGCAGCTGCCGCATCGTTTGGATCGTATGGCGTAATAATCGTACAATCTTGAATATCACAGGTTATAAGCGAAGGTGTGGTGGGTATAGTCTGCGGATCGGGAACAATAAATTGCTGTTCCGTACTATCAATCTCATCAGAATGCTCGATTTTCCCTAAGACATCAGGGTTATGATTAAATGTTTTTTTCAGACACCTTCTATAAGGAATGCGACACCTCTCTTTCTCCAGCGGTGATCCATACTGGTCATCTCTCTGATAGAACCACCTATTGCATGTACGTTCCTCATGAAGTGCAGTTTTCTGTTCGCAGGTATACCATTCTCTACCACAACCCTCTGATACAGTACGAGATGCAAGTTCAATATCTGGATTTTGAAATGTATCAACATCTGCGCCAGTACCACATTTCGCGTAATGGTCGCTTAAGGCTTCTCCTACCGTGGTGTAAGTATTCCCACAAACTCCAAGGCAAACGAATTCCGGCAGTTGTGGATTTGCCGGTTTATTGGGTGGCGTTGGTGGATTTTTCTGATCGGAGTGATGATCATTATAGTGATCAGTAGCAGTACAGGCATCCATATATGCCTCTATAGCAGAATTTGCTGAAGCGACACCTGGAAGTTCTGTTGTGTTGTTATAGAGGTAGTCAATAGCCTCTGTATATGTATTGGCTTCACTGAATTATAGTATCTATAAAACTACCTAACTCAGTGCTGCCATGCTCAATTAAAAATGCACGTAGACTCAATCCCAAAGCATTTGCAAGGCTTCCTTTACTACCGGTCAATGCGGAGATGGCTATAGTTCCCATTCCTGAACGTGCGGTGCTCAATAATGCCTCTCCAGCGTATGCTGCTGAAACGAGACGACCTCGTTCAATTGCATAATCATACATATAATCGTTATACCTTTTTAACTCTAACAAGGCATTATCTATGTCAGTTGTCAGTTTGATCGTTGTGTCCCGTGGCAATATGTGCAGCGTTGTTTACCACATAGATGAAGGTTGCGAGAACAAAAAGAAGTGTTCCTAAAACTATGAGTAATTTCATGGTTTCCTCCATATTTCATCGATTCTGTCTGCCATTTCTGGGGTAATTTCTTTTAGTCTCTGCAACGATTCAGGCATGGGGGTATTTGGTCTTGGGACAAGTGCATTATACGGTTCTATAATTTTCATGATTTCCCTATACTTTTCAGTATAAGTTTCATCGTACGTTGAAAAAAAATGGTTAATGATATTCTGTGCGTCGTTCCGTGCGTCATATATTCCACCCCATGCTTTATCAAATCCGCGTTCTGTTCGGATTTCCTGTGGCAAATGATAGAGTTCTACACAAGTCTGTACGAGTGCCTTGAGTTTTTCGGTGTAAGCATCACTAAAGACATCATCGGGCAGTTTATATTTTTCATCGGAATCAAAGTTTTCGGCAACAGGTGTATTGTGTTCACCTTCATGCCAAGTGCCATCAGCGTGCAGGTGCCCTTTTTCTGGGTTTTCTTTTGCCGGCAGTGATTTGGCTGCTTCCTTAGTCTTGTGTGCCGCCAAATCATCTCTGATCTTCGGCAAAATTTCTTCCGATGGTTCATTATAGACCTTTACTGATTCGGTGTCGGTCTTCTGTCCTATCAGCAAGAAAACCCCCGCAATACCGACTAATGCAATGAGGATAATTAGCCCTCTAACAATGGTCCTATTCATGAGTATACTCCTTATTGAGTTGCCCCTGTTCCCTCGCTGCTTCCAGCGGGCAGCGGGGGATTGGGTTTATGTTTGGACAAATCGGTTTATCTTCACGAAGGAAACATCCCGAGTCGATCTGATCTGGTTCACAAGGGGGCGGCTCTATCTGTGTAGCATCAAGTGTACCAAACAGCAGTCCACCACTTAAGAAAAGGATAAGTGCAGTGGTAGTACCTACTTTTTTCCAACGTTTCTTTTCAGGTTCTGGGGTGTCCAATTGTTTTAAGGACAACAATCCCCAAAGTGTGATGACAAAAGCGACAGCACTGAAGTAGAAACCGTGCATTTCAAAAAAGATCGGGAACATCGGCATCACGGTGAGTCCTCCAAATGCAGCCACAGCTGCAACATCAACATTGGTTGTAAGAATTTTCTTTTTCATAATATTATATGATCTCCATATAAATATGTCAAATAAACCAACGCATGAAACAAGAAGGTGAACAATGTCGCATATCATAAAAATCAGTTTTTTATCCATTCTGTTGATTAATACGATTGCAACCTATATATTAAACAGGAAAAGTTAATAGCATATCGCTGATTTTCTTTAATTTAAGCGTTTTGAAATTGATGTCTGTGGGCGTTGGAACCTTGCCCTATAAGCGTCAATTTAATGAAATGCATCGGTATTTTAATTCTGATGGTACTTATTGTAGAACTCACTGTCTGTCTGAACCAAGATTATCAGGATTGCCAGATTTTCAAGACTGCTTTGGATAACTGCTATGTCATGGGATAAGTCTTCCTGCTTGATATTGGATAGTAAAGGGTATAGATAAAATGGAAAAGCAGGTACCGCTATAGTGGTACCTGCTTGTAAGTATCAATTAGTTGTGTTTTTGATTATAATGTGTTCACGGGTACGCCAGGACTATCTCTTTCGAGTTTGCCCTTCAAACGGAGTACGCAGATCGTATTTCCCTTCTTCAAGGACAGGGAGCGTTCCATCATTAACCATCAATTCCAATGGCAATTCCTTAGTCTCAAGTGGCATGTTGACAACATTTTTAATACGCAAAGATTCATAAATTGCCATCATAATCTCAATTGTGTATCGAGCTTGTTCGCCTCTGCCTCTGTGAGTCGGGATTTTGCCTTCTATCCACTCAATGAGTTCTTGGAACTGATTTTTAGGTTCTGGAGGTGGTGTAATCGTCTGCCAACCTTTTGCATCTCCGTTTTGGAGTAGCACCGTTCCGTTATCACCGTTGCGAATTTGTCCTTCCGTGCCAGCAATTACAGGCATAGGGACAGGCGGATCAGGTAGATCGCCTTCATAGATAGCACGCGCGCCACCTTCAAAGCAGACTAATCCCATACAGAGATCTTCACATATCGTGCGACGTTCCCACCGATCTGTTGTGCGAGATGTCGTCCCGACAACCCAGAGTGTTTCAGGGTCAGACAATTGAAAACGCCAACTATCAATCGCGTGGGTTCCTGTATTAAGTAGACCTGCGTGTGCTTTCCCACGATGATGAAGTGTTGTTGGTGTTCCGACTGCACCTGCTGCGACAAGTCTACGAATCTCAATGTTTGCAGGACTGTATCTGCGCTGGTGTCCGATGACAAGTTTGACATCATTCTCTTCACATGCTTCCAACATGTCATCTGCCTGACCAAGTGAAGCGGACATCGGTTTTTCACCCATTATTCCCTTCACACCAGCCTTCGCTGCAGCAACCGTGGCTTCAGAACGAGGTCCTTGCCAAGTCGTTATGCTTACAATATCCAGATCCTCTTTTGCCAACATTTCATCAACATCAGTATAGGTAGCAGGTACATCAAATTCATCTGCAAGACGTTTTGCGGATTCTTCATATATATCCATTGCTGCTACGATTCTAGTATTCGGTTGTTTTTGCCATGATCTGGAATGAGACCGACCCATCCCACCACAACCGATGACCCCAATACGATATGTCTGATTCGTTGCCATAATTCGTCTCCTTAGATTCTGTTGAACGTACGGTCAGATAGGTTTAGCATAATGTATCAATTTCTCTTGTCTGCGTCAACAATTTTTCACCCTACAAGCGTTATTTATATTCAACTACCCAAGCCTAAAGGCATTGGGATTGTTTAATCCGTGCCTCGTGCTTCGTTTTTGTTTCTCGCTTCATCGGGGACACCAACGCATCACCCTCCACGAACGCCTGTAGCAGGCGTGGTCTTTATTTTCGTGTTGGATTTACTTTTAGCATACAGTGTTTTGAGAGCAACGAGTTTACTTCCCACTCTGCGGGTCCCTTTTGGAAGGTGTTTGAAACTGCGAGTTATTTGAACTTCGCACCAGTCAGGCGAAGATGGAACACACTATTTA
>JAJDWI010000076.1 GCA_022825665.1 Candidatus Poribacteria bacterium | reverse complement strand
AAATGTTATTTTTTATACTTAGGATGGCAACTCATGCTTTTAAAATCAAGTCAAATCTTCAATATAAACGCATTTTCATGGCTTGAGACCTTATTAGTATGGATAGTTAGTAGGTTCTGAGCAATTCTGAGAAATATCAGATTAGTAATTGTCCTAATAATTGTTCTTAGAAAATTTTCGTTTTGGGTGTTCAAAAAAGCAAAAGAAATTGAATCAAAATAAAGCATATAATACGTAATTTAGCAACTGATGAAATGCATTTGTATACGTTGATACGGATAAGGATCTATTATGAAAACCCTATTCCTTAAGGACATGCGCTATCGTCAAGCCAGAGTTGTCTTGACAACACTTGGAATTACTATGTTGATTTCTCTAATACTTCTACTCGGTGGAATCATGAACGGTATGCGTATCCAAGCTCAACAGTATATCAATTCCACTGGTGCAGACATCTGGATTTCTGCCGAGGGTTCTGGTGGTGCATTTATCGGTTTCTCATTGCTTGAAGAGGAACTCATGGCATTTCTGGGTTCGTCACCTGGATTGGTGGAAAATTCTGCTTCCCCCTTGATCTTCGCACAAGCGCGTCCCACAGTTAATGGTAAACCGACGAAAGCAATGGTCGTAGGATATACTTTAGGAAATCTTGGTGGTCCCAAACAGGTTGTTGAGGGTAGGATGTTCACACCACGCAAATATATGGATTATCGTCCCGAAGATCATGTCCCGTATGAAGTAATTGTTGATGAAAAAATGGGACTCGAAATCGGTGAGAAAATCACTATCAGTAAGGACGAAGTTAGAGTTGTTGGAAAAGCAAAAAGTCTGATGTTTGTTTTGGATACACCGTTACTCTTTATGGATATCCGTGCTGCACAACGTGTCCTACTGGAAAATACCCCTTATGTCAATATGATGGTAGCAAAAGCAGACAGCAAGTATACTCCCGATGAAGTAGCAGCAAACTTAGACGCGTTTGGAGCCATTGAAGCGCGTACTTTGGAACATACTCTGTCAGATATTATGGAGTATTGGGTAGATCAACCGATGAAAGCAGTGCAATTCTTGCGGGTGATGTTGTGGTTAGTTGCGGGCTTACTTGTTGGAATGATAACTTATGTGACGATGCTCGAAAAAACACAGGAAATTGGTGTACTAAAAGCAATCGGAGCATCAAATAACTATGTAATGACACTCCTATTAAAACAGGTTGCACTGATCTCTGTTATTGGGGTTGGTATAGGATTTTGTTTGTCTTATATATTTGCAGCTGCGGCTCCTATCTTTGTAAAGATTAACTTGATTGAATCTGTCATCGTAGCATGTATCAGTTTGATCGTATGTTGTGGAAGTGGTTATCTCGCTGCGCGTAAGGGAATCAAGGTAGATCCGATGATTGCATTTCGTGGGGAAATTGATAGTGCTCCGGTAAGAAACGTTGATATTACAACAGCAAACGTAGCACTAATTGGAAATGAATAGGAATATATTCCCAAGGACAATAATATGGCTGCGATAGTAGAAGGAATAGGCTTAACAAAACGATTTGGAATCGGTGACGCAGCTGTTACTGCCATCGATTCAGTCGATATCCGCATTGAAGAACGTGAGTTAGTGATGATAGTGGGAGACAGCGGATGCGGTAAGACTACATTGATAAGTCTACTCGGATGCATATTAACACCAGATGCAGGTGAACTACGTATTGATGGTGATATGATCGATCCAGTAAATCATGACCTGAGTTCGGTACGTAGAGATAAAATCGGTTTTGTTTTTCAGATGTTCCATCTTTTGCCGTATCTTACTGCACTTGAGAACGTAATGGTAGCCATGGACATTGCAAAAACAAAGGAGGCAGAGGCAGAAAAACGTGCAATAGAACTACTGACACGAGTGGGTTTAAGTGAACGCCTACATCATCGACCAGCACAACTGTCCGGTGGTGAAAAACAACGTGTCTCTTTTACCAGAGCACTTGCCAACCGACCTAAAATCATTTTCGCAGACGAACCGACCGCAAACTTAGACAGTCGTCAAAGTGATAACTTGATGAACCTAATCGAAGAACTACGACAAGAACATCAAACTACCATTGCGATTGTAACTCACCATGAGGGGCTAAGAGAAAACGCAGATCGTATAATTCATCTGAAAGATGGGAAGATAATCCCTTCATGAAAACATATATGCTTAATTTAAAAATAATTAGACACATCCACCCTACGGTAGGTGCGGTTTCCCAACCGCACCAGAGCAAATGTATAGTTAATTCTAAAATCTACTATAACATTATTTTTGTCTTTATATTTATCACATTTATTGTTACCCTTGTTCCAACACTATCCGCACAGAATACATTAACCCCCATGACAGAAAAAGATTTTCTTACAAGTGGATTTTACGGAGGGGGTTTAACATTCATCAATGGTGATGCCTATATTCAAATTCAACTTCAACCCGAGATTCCTATCGGCAAAGTCGGTTTGGGTTTTAACTTTGTTTTGCTTTACAATCCTTATGCTGAAAATGCAGAAGATCAATTTCTTGCAGAGGACGGTGAAGTTTGGGACAGTGCAAGCACATGGTTAAGGTTAATTCGGTACATTAGTTATGGTGATCTCTATGATCCGCTCTACTTCCGCCTTGGTGAATTTGATTACCTAACTATCGGTCATGGTTCTATCATGTCAGGATACTCAAATCATGATAGGCGAGGGTTGCATCTAAACCTTAGAAAAACGGGTAACAAGTACGGTGTTGAAACCATGGTAAATGACCTTGGAATGCCAACAATATTTGGCGGACGTGGCTTTTACAGACCATTCCAACGACTTGAAAACAATAACCTACTGACACGAATGGAATTTGGTGCCACCTATATCACCGATATAGACCCCAATTATCCTGATAATGATTTACACTCTTTTGACGCTGTGGGTGTAGATGTTGGGTTTCCTATAGTTGAACAAAGTTCGTTTCGTATAGATCTGTATAATGATTATGCTGTCCAGACACCACCCGTTAATCCACAAGAAACTATGGATGCTGATGATACATCTGGATTGCCATCAGATATTGGAGATACACAACAGGAAGAACTCACATGGGGCAACGGAACAGGTATCGGATTGGCATCTACCAAAGCGATTTTCAAATTTGAGTATCGTATTTTCAGTAATGGCTACATACCTTCTATTTTTGACTATACCTATGAAACTGGTATACCAATTTTTTGGGGATACGAAACGAATAACGATACAAGGCGCGGATTCTTCACGCAACTAATCATACAACCGTTGCCAGAACTCCAACTCTTAGGTGCGTATGAACAATACGATAATAACACATCTAAAATCTATTTAGGAGTTAATGAATCGGGGTTAGTGCCTCAAATGGGTTTTCGGGCATTCTATACAAAACGGAATATTGGTGAAGATGGAGATACAGGTTTCTTCTCTGATCTGGTTGATCTGGATGAAAAATCCGCGCTGAATTTGGAGGTAAGTTATGTAGTTGTGCCACCTATTCAAACAATTTTCGTACATCAGTACCGATTCAGACGTGTTCAAACAGATGATGGAAGTTCACAATTTGAGCCTATACATACGACCTCCATCATGCTTGGAGTTACAACAGATTTTTAGTCTCTTATGGAACAAACTGAAACAACAGATGTTGCAGAATTCACAAAACAACGCACTGATCTAAATGGTATCTCAAAGTGGATTTTTGAGATATGTGCTGTCTTTTTCGTAGGTTTCTACATCTATAGTGCAGGTTTCGGTACAGCTTCGGAACAGTATCACCTCGGTTTATATCTTCTATTTACTTTTGTCCTAATTGCCATCCTCTATAAATTCCATCAAGGTTCACCTCCAGCGCGTCCATCTATACTTGATACGGTGTTAGCAGGTCTAAGCGTCTGTGCAATCGGCTATTGGATAATATACTACGCAAATATTGCCGATAGAGCCGGTGCTTATACAAATATAGACGTTGTGATGGGTGCCTTCGGACTCATCGTTAGTTTTGAAATGAGTCGTCGGACTGTTGGATGGGGATTGTCTATCATAGCAATTGTCGGAATACTGTATGCCCTATTCGGACGTGTCATGCCTGAAGTCATCCAACACCCCGGTTTTTCGTTAAGACGTATAATTGAGCACTGCTTTTTTAATCAAGATGGCATATTCGGTATCATGGCAAATGTGATGGCGACCTATGTCATACTCTTTATCTTCTTCGGTGCGTTTTTAGAGAAATCTGGTGTAGGACAGTTCTTTATTGACCTTCCGATGTCTCTAACGGGAAGGTCAATCGGTGGTGCTGCCAAGGTTTCAGTTGTTACCTCTGGTTTTTTCGGTTCAGTCGCGGGAAGTGCAATTGCTAATACAGTTACTACTGGTGCATTTACAATTCCTTTGATGAAACGTACTGGTTTTCGTCCTCACATCGCAGGCGCGGTTGAAGCATCAGCATCTGTTGGAGGACAATTCCTACCCCCAGTGATGGGTGCCGGAGCGTTCCTGATAGCAGAGAGAACTGGAGAACCGTACAGTAAAATCGCACTCATATCAATCGCACCTGCAGTCCTCTATTTTCTGTCAGTGTGGGTAATGGTTCACTTTGAAGCCAAAAAACAGGGAATTGAACCGATTCCTCGTTCAGAAATACCAAAATTTTCAACACTTCTAAAATCAGGTTGGTTTTACCTACTTCCGTTGATTACCCTTATTGCCTCTTTAATGGCAGGATACTCTGCATTCAAAGCAGCCTTCTTTTCAATACTTGTAACGATTGTTGTCAGTTATTTTCGTCGGGAAACACGATTAACACCGATACGTATCTGGGAAGCGATGGTCACCGGTGCCAAGAACTCTCTCGCTATTGGTGGAGCAGTTGGTACTATAGGAATCATCATCGGTGTCATAAATCTCACAGACTTAGGCACGAAATTTCCGGATTTAGTGTTATCTGTCGCTGGTAGTAATCGCGCAATTGCAGTGTTGCTACTTGCTGCTGCTTCACTTGTTTTAGGGATGGGAATTCCGGTAACTGCTGCATATTTGATAACTTCACAACTCGCAGTCCCTATTTTGACGAGTGATGGGATGGGTATATCAATCATCGCATCTCACCTTATTATCTTCTGGCTCAGTCAAGATTCTAACATCACACCCCCTGTTGCATTAGGTGCTTATGCCGGTGCTGCAATTGCCCGCGCCGATCCGTGGAAAACTGGATGGGCATGCTTTAAGTTTGCCAAACTGTTATACATCATGCCGCTATTGTTTGCCTACACGCATATCCTATTTTCTGGCACACATCTGCAAAATATCATGTCTGTTACTACTGCATTGGTGGGTACTATTCTCTTTTCAACAATGACAATAGGTTACTTCATGAGAAAAACGCGTTGGTATGAAACAATTATGCTTGGGATCGCAGCGTTTCTTGCTTTTACACATCATATTTGGACGTTCACCATAGGAATGGTAATTCTGGGGGTGGTAATTTTTCTTCAAAAAAGGCAGGAATTGTAATGTCGCATTCAAGGAGTAGTGGCAATCTCTTGAAGTCGATCTAATATGTCGTTTGCTGCACGTTGAGAGACTTTATTGTTGTATATCTTTACTGCATTTTCCGCTCTGTAAGAATTTCCCTGATAGTACCTGTTGAAGATAAAGAATATCCAAAATGCAGCATCTGCGTAGTGTTGATCCAGAACGGCATCAACTGCTACATATCCAAGTAAACTGTTCAGAACAAAGGCATTTAATCCACCACGCCAGTCTCCTGTATAGAACTGACCTGCTCCTGGTATTATTGTAGATAACACCTTTGCTGTGGTCGTGGACTTTTGTGGAAGATTTGCAACTTTGTTAAAAAGTATGTCAAGTTTATCGTCATCCGTATACTCTTGTAAGACTTCACGCGCCTTTTCCCAACGAAACTGATAAATATACGCAACTGATCGCAAAAATAGAATGCGTTTGTCTAATGCTACATTTGGGTCTCGCAACATTACTTTTATCAATTCCAATTGCGCGAGATCATAGTTTTTTGATGCTATCAATGTTACAGCAAGGTTTATCTGGTATTCGGATTTTTCATCATCGTTTGTAGCATGGAACATTGCATTTCGCATTGCAATAATAGCCTCTTGCCATAACCCTTGTGCGCGATATGCAAGTCCAATGTTGTAGTATGTTTTCGCAACCCGCATATTATCTGGATGAAAGAAGATAAAACGTTTATATTCAGTTATAGCTGCATCATAGCTTTCCAATTTCAATAGGTGGTCACCAAGTTTGAGCAGATCATTTTCTGCAGTTGAAATAGAATTGATGAATAGAGTCAGAACTATAAGAAGGGATAATAACAAGAAAATGCTTTTATTCATGTGTCTCATATATTGTGAGTACTTTGTCTGATATAGTGTTCAGTTTAGCATATATATGCCTGTTTTTCAATCCGATTTCTGTAATGTTGCGAATGTATGGGTCAACAGGAAGCCGCACCTTATGATTTGACCTTATCAGCAGGACATGCTACAATTCCCAACGTGTACCACATATTGCAACGAAGTCAATCTCAAAAGGAGGGCAAAGCATTGAACAATAGCAAAATACCAACGAACAATGGTGCTAAAATGCACGTAGGGGTCCAAGGAATTGGCACATCAACAAAGGAACTGGAATTCCTTGTCCGTCATGGTGTGACTCACATGGATGCATCAGTAAAAGGCACAGAACCCGATACTTTGATGAAGCATAAGGAGGAAGCAGCGGCAGCAGGTGTTAGTCTGGAGATGATTCACATCGGAATATCAAGAAGCATCACGCTTGCACAGGATCCGCAACGAGATAAAGATATTGATGGTGTTTGTAAGACAATCGAAAATGCTGCTGCAGCAGGATTACGTGGTCTTAATTATAATTTTTGTATTTTGAATCATCAGAGAACAGAACAGACAGATGGACGCGGTGGTTCTAAATATAGCACTTTCGATTTCTCCAAGTATGATAATGAAACACTTTCCGACGCAGGTAAGGTGAGTCGTGAGGAAGCATTTGACCGCGTAGGATATTTTCTTGAACGCGTCATTCCTGTTGCTGAGGAAAACAAGATTCAGATGGCTTGTCATCCTAACGATCCACCTGCACCTGTTCTGCGTGGTGTGGAACGTTGGAATTATCCGATTTTCGATGGATTAAAACGGTATGCAGAGATTGTTGACAGTCCGTATAACGGCTTCAATTTCTGTTGTGGAGTCGTTTCGGAAGGTTTAGAAGACCCAGGTACTGAACTTTACGAAATAGTTGAGTATTTTGGTAAACGTAAGAAGATATTCAACATACACTTCCGCAATATACGCGGTGGATTACATAACTTCCAAGAGGTATGGCCTGATGAAGGAGATGTAGACATGTATAGGGTAGCACAGACATTGCGAGACGTTGAGTATCCTTATATGCTAATGCCAGACCATGCACCATCGCATGCAGATGATAAAGCCCCTGAAGGCGTTTCTGGACGCGTTCGACAAGCATGGGCATTTCAGTTTGGATATATCAAAGCACTTATTCAGGCAGTAAATTCGGTGAACTAATGGACAGTATATACTTGTTGATACATAAAGGAAGGTGTGCTAAAATACGCTTAAATCATTAATAACATTGTCTTTGTTAGATGGTAATTGAGTTTGGAGGAATAATGAAACCAATAACATTCTAATCTATTGTGAGGAAAAAATGAAAAAGTTTACAATTCAGTTAACCATAGTCAGTATCAGTTTTCTCGTCATTGCTTTCGCATTCACATTGCAAGTTAATGCGGAGATTGATTTTGAAAGTGCTATGGGAATTTGGCTGCTTAACGAAGGTGATGGGAATACCGTCAACGATAGTTCTGGAAACGAAAACCATGGTGACCTACAAGGTGGTAAATGGGTTGATGGACCTAACGGTTCAGCCCTAAGTTTAAATGGAATAAATGATAGGGTTATAATCCCTGATTCTGATAGTTTGTATGCTGCGGAAGCATGGACAATTACTGCGTGGGTCTTTGTAAATAATGCTGAGAACGGATATGGACATATTGTTGGAAAGAGGGCTGCAGGTGGTGCAATTGCCAATTATGCTTTCAGAACAAGTCCCGATGGTAAACAGTGGGATGCATACTTTAGCCGAGGTGGTTGGAAAGGCATTTGGAGGCAAGGTGCTGCAAAGAAAAATACTTGGATATACATGACAGCTATATATGATGGCGTGGATACCATAACAATCTATGAGAATGGTGAAGAAATAGGTTCAGGTGGAGGTCTTGGTGGACCTGCCCCCAGGGATACAGAGCAGGTTAATATTGGAGGATGGACGAACAACACATCAGAAACGTTAAACGGAATGTTATACGATGTTGCTGTATTCAATGTTGCGATATTCGTTGATGATATTAAAGATTTGATGGATAATGGTATCGAAACATTACTACCTGTGGAACCTACCGGTAAAATTGCTACAACATGGGGCAGCATCAAATCTCGGTAATTGTTCTATTTATATTGAATTATAGTGTGTTGTGTTAATGCATTTTCCTTAACGCCTAATTCATAATAGCGTGAAGTTCTAAAGGCACAAGTACATTTAATTTAATCGAATCTATTCATCTTTCGCCCAATTTGGCTGAACCCCACACCAATTTGGGCGTTTACATTGTTGGAAAGGTGAATTAGAAAAAGCGATTGCTATGCACATAAAAGCACAGAAACTTGATCCAAAACTCTCAGCACTACATACCAATCTCGGTGTCACTTCGGCATGGCAAAGGCAGCCTGAACAGCGATTCTACAGTAATCACAATTGGGTGATTATGGTGTTCCTACCGTATGGTGTGAGATTGCAGATTGATCACCCTGTTTGAAACGATAAATTAACAATATGGAGATAAGTATGGCAAAGTCACCGAATATATTACTAATACTTGCAGATGATCATGGATATGGCGATATATCCGCACACGATGGACCTTCAATACAAACCCCGAACATTGATAGAATAGCAACTGAGGGCACGCGACTTACACAGTTCTATGCCAATTGTTCAGTCTGTTCACCGAGTCGTGCATCGCTTCTGACAGGACGTTATCCCGATAGAGTCGGTGTTCCAGGAGTGATTCGCACGCATGCAGAGAACAACTGGGGATACTTTTGTCAGGATGCAATCACAATGCCTTCAATGTTAAAGCAGAAAGACTACCGTACAGCCATCATCGGAAAATGGCATTTGGGTCTTGAAGATGAGAATCACCCATGCAAACGAGGTTTTGACCATTTTCACGGGTTCCTCGGAGATATGATGGATGATTACTACACACACCTACGGCACAATAATAACTACATGCGACACGACTTGGAAACAATTGATCCAAGAGGGCATGCCACCGATCTCTTCTCAGATTGGAGTGTTGATTTTATTCGGACACATGCACATACATCCCATCCATTCTTCCTCTATCTTGCTTACAACGCACCACATACACCGATCCAACCTCCTGATGATTGGGTGGAACGTGTGATGGAACGCGAACCGGATATTTCACCACAACGTGCAAAATATGTTGCGCTTGTTGAGCACATGGATGCTGGAATCGGTCGTGTACTGGATGCGCTTGAAGATACAGGTCAACTTTCTAATACCCTTGTCATCTATTCATCAGACAATGGAGGACAAATAGGGGTTGGTGCAAACAATGGACCGCTACGAGGACAGAAAGGTGAGATGTATGAAGGCGGTATACGAGTGCCTACCTGTGCTATGTGGCAAGGACATATTCCTGAAGGACATGTTACGGATCAGGTTGGAATGCTCATGGATTTATACCCGACAGTGTGTGAGGTGGCGGATGTTCCTATCAATCACGAAATCGAGGGACAGTCCATTTTGCAAACGTTACAAGGTGAAAAACAGGACTTCTCAGATCGACTGCTGTATTGGCTACGACGCGAGGGTGGACAACAGTTTCGTGGATTGAGTCAACACGCTATTCGACAAGGTGACATAAAGTTACTACACAATCGACCATTTGAACCGCTGGAACTATATGACCTATCAAGTGATCCATTAGAGGCAACTGATACTTCTAAAACAAACACGCAGAAATATAAAGAGATGGGACAGTTATTACAGGAAGAGATACAAAAGGCTGGAAACGTTCCTTGGCAAAAAGGTTAACCGCATTCTATTAGGTGTTTTTTCTATCTTCTCAGACAGATGATGTCTCAATTAATTGAGGCATCACTTTATTTGACATACCTCCTATTCACATTGTATAATCAGAAGAGCGTTTGACCGAGTAGTGCTGCCTCCTATAAAGTAAATATAGCTACAGGTGGTTTTAAATATGGGTAAGCATATTAACGGAGACAATGATATAAACTTAGATTTAAATGAGCATAATGATACCGCTGACTCTGAAGAAATAAAGGAATCTACTACAAATCTGACTGATCAAGCGGATCAAACAGAATTGATACAACCAAACGACATATCAGAAGTACGTCAAAGTTTAGCTGCATTACAAGACCTTTTTGAGAAGCAAATTGCTCGGAACCAGAATCAGACAGAGATGTTTGACAAGTTATATGCTGAAATGAAGGACTATAAAGAGAGTTTTCTGCTTGAAGTGCTTCACAAACCGATAATACACAACTTGATTCAACTATACGACAGTTTTGTATCCCTTGAATCTCAATTTGAGGATATATGTAGTGGAAATGATGAGGACATGAAATCTGTGTTGACCCAATACAGGAAAAACTTAGAGAATTTCCGGTTTAAACTGGAAGAGGTTTTATTCCGTATGGACGTATCACCGTATACAGAATCATCTGATACTCTTGACAGGCAGCTGCACAAGACACGAAAAGTCATACCATCAGATGATCCAGAACAGGATCGAAAGATAGTTGAAGTACATAAAATTGGGTTTAATTGGCGAGGAAAAGTTTTCCGACCAGAAGAAGTAACTATTTACCGTTACAATTCCACTTCTCAGGAATCTAATGACAACGTAAATCCATCAACTATCAGCGAAAAGGGAGGTAGTACAGATGGGTAAGGTCGTTGGTATAGATCTCGGTACTACATTCTCTGTGATTGCACATGTGAATGAACACGGTCAACCAGAGATTATTCCAAACCTTGAGAGTGAACGTATTACGCCATCAGTCGTAATGTTTGAAGATGCTCTTGTTACTGTTGGAAAAATCGCTAAGCAAAATGCCAGAGCAGTCCCCGAACAAATCGTGGAGTTTATCAAACGTGAGATGGGGAAATCCAAAACGGAATTCTATCGCACATTTGATAATAAAGACTATTCCCCCGAAGAACTATCTGCCGTAATTCTAACAAAACTAAAGCAAGATGCAGAAACATATCTGGATGAAGAGATTACGGATGCTGTCATCACTGTTCCCGCATATTTTCACGATGCAGAGCGCGAAGCAACTCGTAACGCTGGAAAAATTGCTGGGTTGAATGTGTTGCAAGTCCTAAACGAACCAACTGCTGCTGCACTTGCTTATGGCATTGATCAATTAGGGAGTAATCAAAATGTATTTGTGCTTGATCTTGGTGGTGGCACGTTTGATGTGACCATCATGAAGGTGTCAGATTCGGAAATCCAGATGCTTGCTACGAATGGGGATCATAGACTTGGTGGCAAGGATTGGGACGATAAAATCATTACTTATGTTGCTGAGATGTTTGAGATTGAACACGGTGAAAATCCATTAGCAGATCTTCACTCCTACCAAGACCTTCAGTTGGATGCGATCACAGCCAAGGAATCATTGTCCTTAAGACAACGCGCACTCATTGTTTGTGGATATAATGGTAAAACGACCCGAGTCGAGTTGACGCGCGAGAAGTTCGAACAACTGACTGCTGACCTACTTGAACGATGTAGGGTTTTGTGCAATATGGTGCTTTCAGAAGCAGAAATGACTTGGGAAGAAATAGACAAAATCCTGTTGGTAGGTGGTTCAACCCGTATGCCGATGGTGCAGGAGATGATCGCATCTATAAGCGGTAAAGAGATCAATCCACATGAAGTCAATCCTGATGAGGTCGTTGCTATTGGTGCAGCAATTCAGGGAACATTACGACAGATTTCCGAAGGCAGCACGGAAGCGATTGATATGCCTGAGGCAGTTATCGATCGTTTCATCGGTCCTGATGGTGCACCGAAGGTTACCGTTACCGATGGAGCAACTCACAATCTTGGACTTGTCGTTCTCAACGCAATCCGTCAGCATATTATCCATGTCATGATTCCAAAAATGACTGCTGTTCCGTGTGAAATTGCGGATAGGTTTTTGACGGTGGATCATAATCAACCGTCGGTATTAATTGAGGTAGTCCAGGGTCTTGAACAGGATCAACGTAGGGATGAAATAGATCTCTTTGATGAGTACAAATTGGGTGAATGCACCCTTGAACTTCCACCGGGGTTACCACAAGGATCACCAATTGAAGTAAACTACAAGTACAACTTAGACCAAAACCTTGAGGTAACTGCAAAATCACTATCTAACGATGATGCAACTGCTGTCTACGACCTGTTTTCTATTATTGATAGACCTACACTCAATGAAGAGGAAGTTGCGCAAGCAAAAACAGAGCTTAAAGACCTTACCGTTGAATAAGTCAACATCTAACATAGTACTACCATTTCTGAATTAGTATAATATCGTGTCTTCACCTTCATATTTACATTAAAGGATATGAACGTATGTCCAAACGTGAGGAATTCTTGGAGATTATCAATACGCTCAGAACTGCCTCTTCATCAATTACCGATGAACAACGTAAAGGGTTCATTCGGTTAGGTGTCCAACAGTATGATCTCTCTGCTGATGAAGCGACTGAGCTCATAAATTCATCAGGTTTGACTATTGGTGAACAAGTTAATTATATTGAAATATTAGGTTTATCAATCACAGACCTTGAAAACCGAAGTGAATCGGATATTGTCAACCTTATTGAAGCCGCACATAAAAAACTCTATAGTGCTTCGTTGACAGCAGGGGGTCGTCCTCGTACGGATGGAAAAACAGAAGAGCAATGGCGTAAACTCTTAAATCAAGCAAGAGATAAGCTGACGAATCCACAGACACGTCAAAATCACATCAAGGAAATTAGGATTGAGATTACAGATAAATATGCTAAAGAAGTTCCTTTACATACAAGTGATTCAATTATCAAAAAGCAAATCAAAATAGAAGATACCGTTCTCTCAGAACATAAAGGTTCAGTCAATTCAGTAGCATTTTCCCCAGACGGTACATCCATTGTAAGTGGTAGTTCAGATAATACAGTATTTGTCTGGAATGTTTTAAGTGGCAAACCGAAATATAAATTCATTGCACATAAAGACGTTGTAACTTCTGTGATTTATTCCCCTGATGGCAAAACATGTGTAAGTGGTAGTAATGATCGAATCGTTCATATATGGGATTCTGAAACAGGTGAACTAAAAGATACTTTATCGGGTCATATAGATTCAGTTAGTTCAGTAGCATTTTCCCCCAACGGTAAAATTATTGCGAGTGGTAGTTACGATGGCACTGTTCGTTTGTGGGATTCTTCCACAGGAGAATTAATAACAATTCTCAAGGGACATAGCAATTGGGTAAGTTCAGTTGCCTTTTCTCCTGATGGTAAGACAATTTCAAGTGGAAGCTATGACAGGACTGTTTGTGTGTGGGATGCAGACACATTCTTCAATAAATTTATCTTGGATAGACATAAGAATAGTATAAGTTCAGTAAATTATTCGCCCGATGGTAATACCATCGTTTGCACAAGTCTTTATGGGGATGTTCATTTGTGGGATTCTGTTACCGGGGAACCACAAAGCTTTCTTGCGGATCATCTCTCTTGGTTTAATATTGTTGCCTTTTCTCCTGATGGTAATACCCTCGCTTGTGGTAGTTACTATGGATTGGTGCGTCTATGGGATTTGGCAACTGGGAAATTTAAATCTACACTTTCTGGACATAATTCTACTGTAAACTCACTTGCATATTCACCTGATGGAGAAATACTCGCAAGTTGTAGCATGGACAAGAATGTACGTTTGTGGAATCTAAATCTTAGTCGAGAAACGGATTGAATCCACATAGAATATTTACTTATGTATTCCATTGATTTGCGTATATTCTTATACTTAATAGGGACTTAGTATGGCAAAACTCGATGAATACATTGCAATCATCCGCACACTCAGTGAGGCTTCCAATATTATTTCTAATGAACAACGAAAAGGTCTCCTACGTCAAGCGGTGAATAACTTTGAACTATCTGTTGAGGAGGCAACAGATATATTGAAGTCTTTTGGATTGGTGGTTGACAACCATGTCAACTACTTTGAAGTGTTAGGAATTGAAATTGGTGAAATCCGAAGGATGGATGAATTTGCGATAAAGAGTCATGTTGAGGTTGCACATAAGAGAATGTATAGTGCTTCGTTGGCAGCAGGGGGTCGTCCTCGTGTGGATGGTAGAACGGAAGAACAGTGGCGGACACTTCTAAATCAAGCACGTGACACTCTCAATAATGAACAAAAACGACAAGAACACATTGCAATGCTACAACATGATGATTTATCCGCAACTGAATCTATTTCTACAGCAGAGACTATTCCCTCAGAGAATGAGTCTATTCCATTAAGGACATTAGAACAAGATAGTATGATACTCATCCCAGTCGGTGAATTTGAAATGGGATGCAACGATGCTGACATACCTGATGACGAAAAACCAACACATTCTGTCTATGTTGATGCATTTTATATGGACAAATATCCTGTGACAAATTCTCAGTATAAGGAATTTATAGATGCTAACCCACAGTGGCGTAATCTTGGGTGGTTTGATTATCATCATATTTTTAAATTACGAGATAGCGATTACTTGATAAACTGGTTTAAAGGCAACTATCCAACTGGAAAAGCAGACCATCCTGTCAATTGGATCAGTTGGCATGCTGCGATGGCTTATGCGAAATGGGTCGGTAAACGGTTGCCGACTGAAGCGGAATGGGAAAAGGCGGCACGTGGTGGTTTAACTGGACAAAAATATCCATGGGGTCAGATAGTTAATGATAGGTATGCAAATTATGACAAGCAAGTTGCAGAAACAACACCTATAGGGAAATATCCTGAAAATGGATACGGTTTAGGTGACATTGTAGGCAACATAAGTGAATGGTGTCTTGATCAATGGGATAGCAAATTTTATAAATATACCGAAAGTCGTAATCCTGTTTCAGGAGGTAGTATGGAAAGCATCATGGATACTGCAACAAAATCTAAAACATTACGGGTAATACGCGGTGGTTCTTGGTATTCTTCTGAACAAGATCTTCGAGTCTCAAATCGCGACCGCTTAGCTTCGTGGAAAACAAGCAGTCTTGTCGGGTTTCGGTGTGTAAGATCAGTTGACACATAAACAGTCTTTTCTAATTTCTTAGTTGATTACTAATTCCGTACGAATATAAAAAACTCAAAAATGTCAAAACGCGATGATTTTATTACACTAATCAACACACTTAAAGGTTTATCAACAACGATATCTGATGAACAACGTAAAGGACTACTTCAGCGAGGAGTTCAACAGTATGATCTCTCTGCTGATGAAGCGACTGAGATCATAAGTGCTTTGGGATTGACTATCGGTGAACGAGTTGATTATTTTGAGGTGTTGGATATTGCCATCTCAGACCTTGAAAACCGAAGTGAATCGGATATTGTCAATCTTATTGAAGCCGCTCATAAGAAACAATATAGTGAGTCGTTGAAGGCAGGAGGTCGTCCACGAGCAGATGGCAGAACAGAAGAACAGTGGCGGACACTTCTAAATCAGGCACGTGATGCGCTCATAGATCAACATAAACGACAAACACACCATACAACTTTTCAGACAGAGGAATTAGTCAATGACTCTCCATCAGCACCATTATATGTTGAAAATATGGTGCTAATCCCCAAAGGTGAATTTGAGATGGGTAGTAATGAAATAGATAGATCTGATGATGAAAAACCTGTTCACACAGTTTTTACTGATGAATTCTATATTGACCAATATCCTGTAACAAATGCAGATTTTAAGATATTCGTGGATGAAAACCCACAGTGGAGTAAACCCACAGGTTTGATGCGGTTCATGCCTTCGCGGTACCATGATGGTTATTACCTACACCATTGGTATAAGAATGACTATCCTGAAGAAATAAGTAATCATCCAGTTATTCATGTAAGTTGGTATGCAGCAATGGCGTATGCACAATGGGTTGGTAAAAGATTACCGACTGAAGCAGAATGGGAGAAAGCAGCACGTGGTGGGTTGGTAAGTCAAAAATATCCATGGGGTAACACAGTAGACTATAAAATGGCAAATTATGGTAGAAACATTGGACAGACGACTCCTGTGGGGAGATATCCTGCAAACGGTTACGAATTATATGATATGCCGGGAAACGTATGGGAATGGTGTCTTGATGAATGGAATAGTCGTTTTTATATGTCCTCACCCACACTAAATCCTGTTTCTGGTGGTAGTATTGATAGCATAAGTAAATATTTATCAAGTTCAAAAGCATTTCATGTGATACGCGGAGGTTCCTGGTACAATTCGGTGAAAAACTTGCGTGTTGCGAAACGGGGCGCGGCTCCACCAACTTATGCAAATTCAAGTATCGGTTTTCGTTGTGCAATGTCAGTTAAGTCTTAAGTGAGACTACATTCCCTGTATGTCTGTATACTTGACCGCTCCCCGTCCTAAAGGAGCGGGGATTCTTTTGTCCCTATTCCGAACAATTAGGGTTTAGATTGACACCCGTTTGGTGTTTCAATCTATGGGCCGTCTTCAGCACTGTATCACTTAATCAAAAGTGCTTGGTGCTGTTTCCAGGGTTTAAGCCTGGACAACATGAGTGTAATCTCAAGGTGCGGGGCATGGGGTACACTACGGAAAACATTGTTGTTCGCAATGCCGACCGATACGTCCTCTGCCACGCGCAGACGAACCTGAACAAAGTTTTGGGGAATGGACAATCAATGTTGCCCAGTCAATCCCGTGAATGTCCGTTTTAGAAGTGAACTTATCACCATCACCCTGCCTCTTTAACGAGGTGATTGAGACCATCAGCAAGGGTGCTGAAGTTTACACGTCTCAATCGGTGATATAAATATAGAATACCACAATCAAACGAAAAAGTCAAGGGTTTTTTCAACAATGGAGATGTTAGCGGTGTCTACATCCCCGTGCTAAAACATCGGAGTCTTGACATCGAAGATTTTGATAATGATAGACACAATAACACAACAGTGCTATAGTTAAAACAGGGACATTAACAAAGGAGTGTATTTATTGTGAAAATCTATCATATACGGCACTGGATGTGTCTTGCATTTTTATTATGTCTATGTTTATTGCCAAACACAAGTGAAAGTGCAAATCGTTTTGAGGTGCAACTGATCTATTTCCAACCCACAGATGCACCCAATCCACCTTTAGACAAAATCGGTCAATTGGTGCGGGATACGCAAGACTTTTATTCAGAGCAGATGGAGTCTCGTGGGCATGGCAACAAAACGTTCAGAGTGGAGTCGGTCAATGGGAATATGATCCTGCATATCGTCAAGGGAAAACAGAAGGCACAACACTATTACAACAATACCTATCAAGTGATGCGTTTGGAATTGCCACAAAACTTTGCGAATGCGGATCGGCTTGGCACGGATCAAGTCTATCTGTTTATCGTAGGCGGTTTAGATCTGGTGTATGGCGGAGCGTTGGGTGTCGGCTGGTCATTTACAGGGTGGTCTGCTGGCGGTGCTGCCGTTGTGCCCGGTGAGCGTCTCAATATGCCGATCATCGCACACGAGATCGGACATGCGTTTGGGTTGTTTCATAACGATGTTGTGAATACAATGATGGGTCTGCATCACGGTGATATATTAGATTATGAAACCACGTGGATCGCAGAGAGTCATTATTTTAATGATACACATGTCCGCACAGATATACCCGTGTTTGTCAAGAACTTGGGATCGGAGGCGGTCGGCAAGGACGTTGTCCGTTTCCGTTTTTCTGTTGAAAGCAAAAGTGGGTTGCATCAAACGCAACTTGTGCGGTTGCGTGGCGGGTATCTCGTGGTTGGGCATGATGATCTCGTGGGCAAAGCGGATGTCTCAGAGATAGACGTGTCTCGTAATAAACTGATAGCAGGGGACACATTATCGTATCGCCTTATGGACATACACGGTAATTTTGTGTTTAGAGATATTGTAAATGTACAGTTGCCTGCTCCAATTCCAACACCTGTTGAACCTGAACCCATAGAACCTGAACCCATAGAACCTGTTGAGCCTGAACCCATAGAACCTGAAGTTATTGAACCTGAAGCGTGTCCTGGATGCAATCCAGATGAGAGTGATCTGCGTGTGTCTCGGCGCGGCAAGTTGACAACACGATGGGCATCACTAAAGGAAAAATGACGTTAGTTGACATACTCACCGTGCTAAAGCACTGGTGATTCTTTTGAACCACACTGGTAATCGTGGGATCAACGACCTTTGCTTTCGAAGAAAGTCTGACAAAGCCTACTCCAACAGTTGATGCCCCAACTGCACCTCCAAAGGAGGTCTTAAGAACAATGAGTACACGTGATTTAGACGGGATGAGTTATTATGCTGCTTTCCCTGAACGTGCAATAGATGTTACGAAGTCACTTTAGCAGTCTTGAATCGCAAGGCTTTTACGTGATTGTTTCACTGCTTAGCTGTCTACCACAGCATCAATCACAACCGATGCCGATTGCTAAAGAGCAGTATATCAAAATGATGTCCTTGAGCCAAGACTTTTTGGGACAACAAAGGAATTAGCGGTGTCTACATCCCCGAGCTAAAGCAACGGGGTCTTGACACCGAAGACTGATAAAGTATGTTTCTTGGGTATCAAATATGTCAAAACGCGAGGATTTCATCCAAGTCATTAACACCTTTAAAATTGTATCCCCGAGTATTACTGATGTCCAACGTCTTGGGTTGATGAAACAAGCGGTGCAAAATTACGATCTCTCTGTTGATGAAGCCTCAGAAATACTAAACTCGCTGGGATTGATGGTCACAGATGAAGTCAACTATTTTCAAGTGTTAGAACTTTCCATAGATGGACTCCATAACAAAAGTGAAGTTGATATTGAGAGACGGATTAACGAAGCACATAACCATATCTATGGTGAATCTTTACGGGCAGGAGGACTACCTCGTAAGGACGGTAGAACACAAGAACAGTGGCGTAACCTTTTGAATCAAGCACGTGAAACGCTGATAGATCCACAAAAACGACGAGAATATCTGGAAATACTATCTCAGGATAAAGCAGTAGATGTGTCTTTGGACAACCTTACAAGTCCATCAGAAGAATTTCAAAGTAGCGAACCGATAACGATAAATACTCCCGATGCCACAGCGGCACTAACGACTCCAAGTGAAAACATAGAACAGACCCTAGCAAGCGACATTGAATCCTTACCAAATGCAATTCCTCCCAATCTTGATGTCTCTACTGAAATGGTTCTTATTCCTGCTGGCGAGTTTTTGATGGGTAGTCAGGAGGAAGAAGCAAATCATACAAAAATGTTTGCTCAAACTGTCCACATAGACAGTTTTATGATGGACATATATCCTGTTAGTAATGCCCAATACAAAACATTTCTGATGGAAAATCCTCAATGGCAAAAAAACAGACTTCCTCGAATTTATCACAATGGAAACTACTTGCAAACTTGGATTGGTAACCACTATCCTCGTAGTAAAGAAGATCATCCGGTAGTAGAGGTGAGTTGGTACGCAGCAATGGCGTATGCACAATGGGTTGGTAAAAGATTACCAACTGAAGCAGAATGGGAAAAGGCTGCCCGCGGCGGTTTAGAAGAGAAAATATACCCATGGGGTGATGAAGTTAATGTAAGTATGGCAAATTACGGAATGCATCTTGGCAAAACAACGCCTGTAGGAAAGTATACACCTAACGGATACGGTGTATATGATATTGTGGGTAATGTTTGGGAATGGTGTCTTGATGAATATGATGAAAATGCAACACATCGTGAACCTATTTTAACACCTGACAGTATTAGTAAAATAAACAATCGTTATATGGACACTAATACCAACCGCATTCTACGTGGTGGTTCTTGGGCAAGTAGCGAACGTGCTTTACGTGTCGCATATAGCGGTTGGGCATCACCAAATTTTACTTACTACTGCTACGGGTTTCGATGTGTAAGTGAATATATACATTAAACAATTATCATTAATTTTTATTTATGGTTGGTTGTATCTTATAGTTAGTTAATCTGAAGAAACATATATAGGTAAACTAACACATGTCAAAACGCAAGGAATTTATATCAGTTGTCATCACACTCAAAGAAACCTTACCAATTATTACTACACAACAACGCGTCCTCCTCCTCCGACAAGGAGTACATCAGTATGACTTATCAAAGGATGATGTTGAGAACATTCTGAATACCTCAGGAATTGTTATCGGAAAGAGTGCCGACTACTTTGATGTGTTAAACCTTTCCATAGAAGAAATCCAAGATAAAAGTGAATCTGAAATATCTGTTCGTGTTAATGCAGCACATAGGAGTGCTTACAGTGCTTCTTTACGGGCAGGCGGTCTGCCACGTCCAGACGGAAAAACACAGGAACAGTGGAGGACATTACTAAATGAAGCGCGTGATACTCTTAAAAGTCCACAGAAACGACGAGAGTATCTTGTCTCATACCGATTAAATCAACCCCCATCTGACAATCAATCACCCCATAATAACGAATTTCAGACCACTAAACCAGCAACTTCCAACATTATACGAACAAATATTGGAACTGTGTTATCAAATACGGATTCTGAACATACAGAGTCAACAGCAGGTGCACCAAGTGATATGGCATACATCCCTGCGGGAGAATATCCAATGGGATGCAATGATGAAAATGCTGATGCAAGTGATAATCCTTTACATCTTGTCTATGTGGATTCATTCAATATTGACAAAAACTTGGTGACTAATATCCAATACAAGGAATTTGTGGATGCTAATCCGAAGTGGCAAAAACCATCAGATTGGTTTGATTGGCATAAAAAGTTGAAAACATCCATAGCAAAGAGGTTTCATGATGGTGATTACCTTAAAAGTTGGAATGGGAATAACTATCCCGATGGGAAGGAACATCATCCTGTAACTTGGGTTAGTTGGCATGCGGCGATGGCGTATGCAGAATGGGTTGGCAAACGTTTACCAACAGAAGCAGAATGGGAGAAAGCAGCTCGCGGTGGATTGATGTGGCAAAAATATCCGTGGGGAAATACAATTGATACTACAAATGCCAACTACCAAAGCAATATAGGAGATACCACAGAAGTTGGACAATATCCTACTAATGGTTATGGTGTTTATGATATGTCGGGAAATGTGTGGGAATGGTGTCTTGATGTTTATGATGCGGATTATTATTTAAATTCACCAAAACGGAATCCCATTTGCGGAGTAAGTGACCTAAAATCAATGAAGAAAGATATGATGGATGAAACAAATCATCATGTGTTGCGTGGTGGTTCTTGGATTGACCCTCCCCAATTTCTCACTTCCGCCTACCGCTATAAGAATGTACCTACACGTACACTCGCAAGAATCGGTTTCCGTTGTGTGAAGGCAGTAAAGTCCTAATAACAATGCTACAATTTCTTGTGTTATGCACTATGCTATGATAAAATTCAGGTATTCAACATAAGTTTATAATTCCTATTGTGGAGGGAGTAAAAGATGCAACTTTATTCCAAATAAGTTTAACACTCCCCGTCAAATCCCCATGCTTTAGCTTGTGGGATGTAGACGGCATTTGATTTTATATGTGAAATAAACTTGATTTTGTTCAAGAAACATGGTATACTATTTATACCTTTTCAGTGGTGGTTGTTACTGCAAC